>JBCLLP010000021.1:0-2012 GCA_039738615.1 Candidatus Saccharimonadia bacterium | reverse complement strand
CACAGACCATAACTTAGCTGCATTAGCATATGATATCCGTATTTATGCTTTAGTTGGTCTTATACTATGGCTAATGGCTAGTTATTTATTGGTTGGCAAAGCAAAAAAGTAGTTGACTTGATGCTATTTTAATCTGTATTATTGGTTAGTGAATTTAATAAACTATGTTTTATTATTATATTGATTTAGAATATAAACTATAAGCTTAAGCAGTAAAGGAGGTCAAATGAAAATTATAATACTAGCTAGACCTAATCGCAAGAACGGTGCTGAACGACTTCTTGAGGCTGCCTTAAGTAGAGGGCATGAGGCTAGAATAGTTGATTACACCAGGTGCTATTGTAATGTCGTAAAAAGCAAGCCACAAGTGTACTACGCGGGTAAGCCACTAGAAGGCATAGATGCAATCATACCTAGAATATCGATTTCTACTCAGTCTTATGGCAGTGCTATTATCAGACAATTCGAGATGATGAATGTATTCTCTACCACGGGCTCGCTAGCATTCATCCGAACCAGAGATAAACTGCGCAGTATGCAATTACTAGCCAGACACGATATAGATATACCTAAGACAGTCGTAGCTAGCAGTACCGACTCCATAGATGAGCTCATAGCTATGCTGGGGGGTGCCCCACTCATCGTAAAGGTAGCTAAGGGTAGCCAGGGTATTGGCGTTATGTTAGCCGAGACTAGAAGCGCGGCCAAGGCCATTATTCAGGCTTTTTATTCCCAGAAAGTAAATATCTTAGTTCAGGAGTTTATTGAGGAATCTAGCGGAAGTGATGTGAGGGCTTTTGTGGTAGATGGCAAAGTAGTAGCTGCTATGAAACGCCAGGCACCAGAAGGGGAATTTAGGTCTAACATTCACCTTGGCGGCGAAGGTATTTCTATAAAGCTCACCAGGGCTGAGCGACAAATAGCTATAGCTGCTGCTAAAGCGATGAATCTTGATATTGCAGGGGTAGATTTACTACAAGCTGAGCGTGGGCCTCTGGTAATGGAAGTTAATGCCTTCCCGATGTTTGGGGCCATTGAGGCTGTTACAGGCCAAGATATAGCCGGAAAGATTATTGAGCATGTCGAAAAAAACGTCCCCCGCAAACGCAAAAGAGACAAGGTAGGGGCTTAAAGGCTTGAAATAACTGGTATTTGTGCTATTCTCTTATAAATTATAAATTTATATATGGACTATCACCGTGAATGTACTACTAATCAATAACAATACATATTATAAAAAGCGCCTCGAGGATTTGCTTAAGCGCCACCAGCTAACTATTATCAGTTACGATGAGTTGAGTGGTTTTGATGTAGGCTCATATGACGTTATTGTCCTATCAGGAGGGGGAATTATGTCAGAAGGCAGGAAGCGCTCACTGAAAAGGTTCAGCCACCTCTATCAGGATCAAATTAAGCTTGTTTGTGAAGCTAATGTGCCAATTGTGGGTATATGCCTTGGCTGTCAGATAATTGGGTACGCTTATGGGGCTGAATTACGGCGTTATTTTAAAACCCTTCGTAAAGGGGTATTCCCGATAGTAGCCATTAGCCAAAATAATATTATGGCAGGTAAAGAAGAAGCTAAGGTGTATCAGTCCAATCATTGGATTATTACCGAGCTACCTAATGACCTGATATGTATAGCTGCCTCTAATGAAGGGGTAGAAATAATCAAACACAGAGATAAGCCGATATGGGGCGTGCAGTTTCACCCAGAAAGAGGAAGGTCTGGTGGCTCAGGGCGCAAGATATTTAATCGTATTCTCAATGAGATCTGTCAGGAACAGTCAAAGCACTAATTATTATTAGCTATGCAATTCAACGAAGGTAGCGTACGACATGTATCTTTTCATTTTAGAAAATCTATGTTGTGGGTTCGGAGCCAATAAGACGATCCAATAAAAATACCCCACTTTCATGAGGTATTTTTTTGGAGGGCCCAGTGAGACTCCCGCCGTCGCATAAAGCTGTGGCGGACCTTGCTTCTCGGCCCATAGCACTAACCATCCTCC
>JBCLLP010000020.1:0-2041 GCA_039738615.1 Candidatus Saccharimonadia bacterium | reverse complement strand
ACAGGTCGGGCAGGCGCCAGCTGGCTGCCAGAATAGATTGCCAGTGCCATCATTGGTCAGGGTGCCTGCAGCCTGAGTACCAGTCCAGCTATAACTAACGCCATTAATACTAACGCTAGCTGGCAGGCTTAGCTGGCCAGAGAAGGTATTGTTACCACTAAAGGTTTGATTGGCATCAAGCAAGGCGACATTGCCACTCAGGTATTGATCGTCCAGTATGCCGGCCTCAAGCAAGGCAACATTACCACTCAGGTATTGATCGCCCAGGGTGCCGGCATTGGTATTGCTAGCGTTCTGGTAAAAGCTACCAGGCTGGGAATTAAGCCTGGTGGCATTGACATCACTAAGGTCTGCGCCACTACCGCTAAATGAATTGGCGGTGAGGTTGTTGGTGATAATAGCATCGCCATTGACTTGCAATAACCCCTGGACTTGGAGAGTAGCCTCTGGGCCACTTAACCCCGATAAATCCACGCTGGTAGTGCCCACGCTATTGGCTAGCTTGCTCTTTTGGGCGGCTTGGTAGCTTTTAAGATAGCTAGTATATACAAAGAATAGGGCCACAGCGGCTATGCTAAGTAAGCCCATGACGCTCAGTAGGCCAGCAAGCTTACTACTAAATTTACGGCCGGCGACTGTCTTGGCGGTAGTGGCCTGAGTGGTAGCAGTAGCCCTAAAGGTCCTATCGTCTAGTAAGGGGTGAGAGTCTATTTGGCCACTTATTAGGCTACCCTTGATACTACCCACGCTACTGGGGGTAGCCTTAATACCACCCTCAACAGCTGGGGCTGGCTGAGAATTAGGAATGTTAGGCTGGGGGTTGGGGGTGTTTTTCATATCCTTACTGCATGATCTGGTAGTTATATAAGTAGGTAGTGCCGTCTGCAGGTGCATTATTGGTATATATCGTATAGGTTGTGGTTCCGGTTGCCCCTACAAAGTATTGGATTGAAGCACCATTATCATTGGCAGGAATTAAGACTACTCGAGGCGCTGCGCCATAACTATTGGCGAAGGTAATAGTTGCCAATACACCGGCTGTTGAGCCCGTACCGCTATTGATAGTTACTTTGCCACTGGTGTCATTACCACTCACAGATGTAGTCGCACCAGTACCGGCGTTTGCACCAGCCGCAACGGTAGTTGAGCCACTAGTGTTGCCAGTAATAATATGACCATTTACCTGAAGTGTGCCATTGAAGGTACCGTTCCTAACTGTTAGATTACCGCCAGCGTCAAGTGAAGCAAACACGACCCCAGTGCTATCTTGCCACTCCTGCAAGTTGGCCGTTTGGCTGGTTGCACCCTGCACGATTAATCCTGCAAGTGATGCGGCATTACTGCGTAGGATTGATTGACCAGCCACATTTAAGTTACCATTTAGGGTTAGTGACTGATTAAATAGTGCTTGACCCTGAACACTTAAGTTACCAACGAAGTTACCATTACCAGCCGTAATAGAGCCACTATCGCCCTGGTCATTGATAACCCCCTGACCCTGCAAACCAACTGAGTCAAGATTACTCAAGTTAGCGGTACTAGAGATTGTTTGGCTATTGATGAGGCCCGGAGTTAGGGTGCCAATAATGGTAGCGGGGCCGGGGCTGTCAAAGCTGGCAGCCGACTGGCCGCTGCTGATAAAGGCTAAAATTGTACCTTGACCACCGTTAAATGACTCCAGGGCTTTCCCCAATGACGAACCAGCCTGGGTGGCCTTCATGGCATAGCCCGGCGTACTGGAAGAAGTTAGGCGATCACCAACCCCAATTGGACCCCCTTCATCCGTCACCTTCACCGGTACTCGCCCGCTCAGCGCTACTGGCCTAGGATTGCCACCGCCTTGCCACTGCGACAGCGTGATGCCGGGACTGGTAGATACCACACCCAGTAGTTTTGGATCGTATGGCCCAGCTGATTTATTAATATCAATACCGCCGGCAGTACTGACCACATCACCGGCACTAATTGAAGGATCCAGCGCGTTGTAGGCCTCAGCTAAGTCAAAGCCCTCGATGGCAATAGCTTTGGCCCAAAAGCTGGC
>JBCLLP010000019.1:0-2211 GCA_039738615.1 Candidatus Saccharimonadia bacterium | reverse complement strand
ATATGGCTAACGCGAACCTGATCACCTTCCTTGCCGGTAACCTTGATGATATGATAGCCAAATTGCGTCTTTATTACCCCACTCACCTGACCAGGCTCAAGCGCATAAGCAGCTGCCTCAAACTCTGGTACTGTCTGCCCTTTACTGACAAGTCCGAGGTCGCCACCATTACTAGCGCTTCCGTCTGATGAGTTCTTCTTGGCAAGCTCAGCAAAGTCACCACCAGCATCTATTTGCTTTTTGATTTCAATAATTTGCTTTTTAGCAGGCTCATTAAGGCTGTCATCTGCTAAAATCTTTTCACCGAGCTTTTGCTGTATGATGCTCTGCCTGATCTTATCCTTGAAGTCACTAACGGTCCATCCGTATAGTTTATCTAGGGTAGATGTAACTTTTTCTCTGCCCCCAGCATTTTTTTCTAATTCATTATATTGCTCTTGAATATCTTTATTGGTAACCTTAATTCCATACTTACTGGCCTGCTGGCTAATAATCACATTATTCTCAAGCTGAGTAATAATCTCGCTCTTCAGCTGAGAAATCTTTTGCTTACCTTCCTCGCTATTTAGGTCCTGACCCTGTGATTGGTAAAACTTTTGGATTGAATATAGCTCAAATAGATACTGATTATATGTAACGGTATTCCAGATGATGTTGCCATTAACACTTGCTACAGGATATGGAACTATCTTGCTAGCTATCTTTACTGCTCTATTGGTTGATTTGTACTTATACACCAATACACCAAATACTGAGACAGTTAGCACTAAGGCCACTAGGGCTCCAATGCTAACTTTTATAATAGTCTTTTTATACGTTTCTTTTTTAATACCAAACTTATCGAGTTTTTCCTTAAAGCTCAATTGCCTGGCAATACCCTTGGCGGGTAATTTTAAATTTTTAGTGGGCTTGGTTTTGGTTGGCTTACTGCTATTGGATTTGATGTCTGGGTCTTTTGGCACGATTATACCTTTCTTTAATACCATATATATTACAGCCCTATTGGACTTTTGTCACCTACCTATTTTTGAGCTTCCATTGTAACGGGTGTAGAGGCCTGGTGTACCGCGTCTATAATTAGTTTTTGGAGCCTTGCTGGCTTATGCACATATCTAAGTCGTAACGATCCAGAACCAGATAGAGTGTTGATATTAAGTGAGCCAAATCCAAGCAAAGCACCCTGCATACCTTTGATTGAATAATTTACATTCTGGATATTATGAAGCGCTAAATCCATAACTTCACGGCTAAAAAACCCACTTTGCTTCACTACCATTAGCCGCTGATTGGTTAATACATACACACTATAGTGCCAGCCAACCCATCTGCGTAGCCAGTAAAAAAACAAAACTAGCAATACTACCAGCATCCACATATAGCTAATATTTAGCCAGCTGGCTAAAGTACCAAAGGCTATCACCCATGGCGTAATAGCTACCAATACCAACACTATACCTATAATAAGAGCGTGCCGCATAACTATTGGGAATTGCCTGGTAACTGATATTACCTCTTCGTCCTTGCCATTAATGGCTATCCGTTTCTTGACTCGTTCATGCTTATGTTCTTGCATAGCTATATTGTAACTTAATTATGCTTTAAAATAAAAAAAATCCCCTCCCTCATCACGTCGTTGTGATGGGGGAAGGGACACACCCACAAATATTATCGTACTGACTATTAGGGGTTGTATTACTAGGCAATTCATTATCGCCAAACAATGCCGGCAAATGCTCAAAGCTTGATTCTTCTGTACTTAGAGCATTTGCCTCTAACACTTGCTCTAGTACAGTTTGCACTGCTTCTTCCCAGGCTTGTAGTGGTGAAGGCAAAACTACCTCACCAACACCATCAGCTTGGTGGGAAACCCTACTCAGTGTGATATCACTCCATTTTATAAAGGGAGCATTTCCGCCCTCGCTGTTGAGATTTTTGCGAAGCTTAACGCATATGTGAGCCCTAGCTCCAGCTTGAGCTTTCTTGGTAGCGAGGTTGTAAATTGTATTGGTGGCTCGGATCCGGGCTGATCCCCACCTGGTACTTGCAGTAACCCATACATAAGACAATTCATCCCCTTAGGGTACGAGCCTACCGAATGCAGGCTAAGTACAGATACTATATAACTTATGGCTTGCGTTGTCAAATCAACTACCAATAAGGTATAATAGCTACCGGGCCCTGGTAGCTCAGTGGATAGAGCGTCTCCGTCCT
>JBCLLP010000018.1:0-4400 GCA_039738615.1 Candidatus Saccharimonadia bacterium | reverse complement strand
ACGCTGTCAGGCAGCCTTCCCAGATATAGAAACAGACCACATCGACCGCGATGATGCCATCTACACCCTGGATTATGGCTCCATTAAGATAGCCACCACCAGGCCCGAGACTATATTTGCCGATACTGCCATAGCGGTAAACCCTAAAGATAAGAGGTACCTCAAGCTCATTGGCCAGACTGCTACTATACCTCTAGTTGATAGGCCCATAGCTATTATCGCTGATGAGTATGTTGAGCCCACCGCAGGCACGGGGGCACTTAAAGTTACGCCTGGCCACGATAAAAATGACTACGAAATAGGCCAGCGGCATAATTTAGCTGAAATAACCATAGTGGACTTAGAGGGTAAGCTCATCAATGTACCAGAGCAGTTCGCTGGGCTAACAGTAATGGAGGCTCGCACTGCTGTGGTGAAAGCCCTAGAGACTGCCGGAAAGCTCATCAAGGCTGAGCCACTATCTCATTCGATTGCCGTCCATGACCGCTGTGGTACCCCCATAGAGTCCCTCATATCCGAGCAATGGTTTTTGCGCGTTGCTGAGCTTAATAAGCCAGTCGTTAAGGCCCTCTCTGATAACACCATTACTATCTACCCTTCCAGATACAAGCGAGTTGCTCTCAATTGGCTGTCTCAGGAGCACGACTGGTGTATATCTAGGCCGGGTTGGTGGGGTATTCGCATACCTGTCTACTACAAGACCAGCTCCGATCCAGATAAAACCGCCTACCTAATTACCAAAAACGAGGCTAAAGCCATGGCCTACTATGGTAATGGTAATTATCGAGCCGAGACAGATACATTTGATACATGGTTTTCAAGTAGTCAGTGGCCCTATGCCACACTTATGACTACCGGCAAAAATGACTTTAAGGACTTCTACCCTACCAGTATGATGGGCACTGCCACAGAGATACTTCATAAGTGGGTGACCCGCATGATTATGTTTAGCCTGTATTCAACCAAGCAAATACCATTTAAGGATGTCTATCTGTGGGGCACCGTAACGGACGAAAAGGGCCAAAAGCTATCTAAGTCCAAGGGTAACTATGAAGAACCTATGGATATCACTGCCGAATATGGTACCGATGCCTTAAGGATGGCGCTAACTATTGGCATTACATCTGGTAATAATGGTGCCCTATATATAGAAAAGGTCCAGGGCTACCGTAATTTCTGTAATAAGCTCTGGAATGTAGCGCGTTTTGTACTGGCCAAAGTACCCCAAGATGTCAATCCTAGCCAGGCCAGGCTACTCTCCCCTGCCGACCATTGGATGGCCAGCCAGCTCAATACTGCCATCATTAATATCACTAGCGGTATTGAGAGCTATAAGTTCTCGGAGGCTGGGCAGGCAGTCTATTCCCTACTCTGGGAAGACTTGGCCGACAAATACCTTGAATACTCCAAGCAGTCACTCAACCCCGAGCTACTGGCCTACTTCCTTGACACCACCCTAAGGCTTATCCACCCATTTGCACCATATGTATCAGAGGCTATCTGGCAAAAAGCTATGTGGACAAAATCTAATCTTATAACCGAACACTGGGCGAAAGTTATCCACAGTCCATCCACAGCCAAATCCAAGCAGTTTGAAATAGAAATAATCAAGATTATTAGTAACCAGCAGCAGTCTGCCCCCAAGGTTGAGCTGGCCAAGCTTACTAAGGAGCTACTGGCCAGGCAAAACCTTATAAAAATAGCCCAGGCTAAATTAAGCAATACCGCTTTTATTGCTAATGCTCCCAGTGAACTCATAGCCTCAGAGCGGGCTAGGGTCCAGCAGGCTGAGCTAGCGGTAGGAAATATCACAGATGAAATTAAAAAGCTTGAATCGTAATAATTCGTTTAGCTTTGCCCTAATAGCAGTAGTTATTATCGCTACCGCCGGGCTAGCATTTGGCGTAGCCCTGCCAAGTATTAATAGCTGGCGTCTTGCTCAGGCAGATAAGCTCATAGTGCAAGCCCACACTGCTAGTGACCCTAGCGCGGTAAGGGCGTTGCTATCCCAGGCAGCTCTGTTGGGCCCAGACTACCCTATGGCACTCCAGGAGTTAGCTAATAATTACTGGCGGGCAGGGGAGTATGATAAGGCGATAAGTACCTACCAATCTGGCTGGGTAGCTGTCAATAATAACTTTTTGGGCGGGCTTGCCATTAAAGCCTCTAACGCAGCTCTAGCCAAGCAACTATACACTAAGGCCAACAAGCAAGAGGAGTCGGCCCAATCTCAGTCTGGGCTGGCAATTGTTAATTTCATAGATGGCAATAACAGCCAGGGTTGTATTCACGCCCAAAGAGCTACAAAGCTTAATTTGAGCAGTCCCCAATCCGAGCAGGCCAAGGCTATTTGTGCTATATTCTCTGGTGGAAGTAAGCTGGGAGCTAGGGAGCAAGCCTACATCTTGGCTAACGCTGGTATATATAATATCGCACTAGAAAAGCTCGGCCAGCTAGCTACAAAAAGCGTAGGGGATTGGGAGCTTATGGCTAATATCCAAGCCGCCCAAGGCCAGCTAGGTAAAGCCACCGATTCACTCAAATCAGCACTAAACCAAAACCCTAGCTCTAAGACCACATTAAAACTGCTCATTAATATTCTTAATAAATCTGGCCAAACAGGGGATATAGCTACCTACCAGACCCGCCTTAATAGCCTTGGGCTTACCAACTTTTAGGGTCTTGCTACTTTCACAGCAAAAGCTTTTGGCTTATATGTAAGCATTTTTGTTTGTTTTATGTTCGTATTTAGTAGCTAGCTGGCCGAAGAGTAACGGGCAGGGGTATTTGACAAATTACTATAAATATTATTCCACATAAGTTATTCGTATCCTAGCCTGCTAGCACTAGAATAATTTGTGATTTTACTCTATAATTACAGCGTTATTGGCGCAACTTACAAATACCATTTTATTTACGGAGAGGTACCCAAGTGGCTGAAGGGGCTGGTTTGCTAAACCGGTAGGGGGGCGTATGCTCCCGCGAGGGTTCGAATCCCTCCCTCTCCGCCAGTAATTTTATAGATAGGTTATAATTTAAAAACAGTACGGAGAGGTGCCCGAGTGGTTGAAGGGAACGGTCTTGAAAACCGTCAGGCGTGCAAGCGTCTCGAGAGTTCGAATCTCTCCCTCTCCGCCATTAGAGTATTCCAAAAGCTGACACTAGACATATAAAATTATCTGGCTCATAATACACATAAGTACTATGGAAAATCAAGAACCAACACAGCTCAATATCGCGGGTAACTCGCCATTGGCTACGGAAAGCCCAACAACTAACAGTGCCCATACACTTGTTGGCAATAAGGCCGAGACTAAGCAGGATCATACCCCGCATGAAGAGCCAAGGGCACCCGAGGAGATTCTTTATAGCTGGGAAGGGCCTGAGTTTGCCTATACCGAGAAGCCAATGCTCTGGTATGCTGGTATTGCCGTGGTTTCTGTCATACTTATTGGTCTAGCGTTTTGGCTTATAAGCTCTCCTTTTCAAAAGTATTCTACTATACTACTTCTAGTCTTAGTTGGCATAGCTACGGCTGTGTGGGCTAATCGTAAGCCCAAGACTCTAGCCTATCAAATTACAAACTATGGCATAACTATTGACAGCAAAGCCTACCTTTATGATGATTTCCGGTCTTTCTATGAATATATGGACTATAACCAGCCAAGTATTGACCTAATACCAGCCAAGCGGTTTGGTACCCTTGTAACTCTGCCCCTGGCTACCCCAGATGCCGATGAGGTAAAAGACGCGATTGCCCAAATGGTGCCAATGGTTGAGCATAATGAAGATATTGTAGACAAGCTCTTTCGTAGACTACGGTTCTAGCTTTATAAATACATTCTTATCAGCTATAATACCCTGGTAGTCCTTACCAAAAATTAGGAGTCAGCTTAAAATGCGAGCGCCCGTAGCTCAGCTGGATAGAGCGTCGGCTTGCGGAGCCGAAGGTCGCAGGTTCGAACCCCGCCGGGCGCACCATAGACTGTGGCTTAACAAATCATTGTTAATCCCCAGCCTATTTTTATTATTAGCTATTTGGCGGAGAGGGAGGGATAGCGGCTTCGCCTTTTCCACTGCGGCGTGCTCGGAGTAAACTCCTGTACGCGTCCTCGCTCCACCGAACCCTAGGGCTCTAATCTTTCTCATCAAGAAGAGAAATGCCCATATCTTTCAGATACGAGCACCTCTCTCCTGGCGGAGAGGGAGGGATTCGAACCCTCGATGGGGTTGCCCCCATACTACTTTTCGAGAGTAGCGCCTTCAACCACTCGGCCACCTCTCCACGTCTAAGCACAGCTTAAACTTCCATAAAATAAGTATATTTTAATTTCAGTAAGCGCTGATGCTTCTCCTCTCAATAATCAACCATCTCGCCTGGGGCTCGCTTAGATTAATTA
>JBCLLP010000017.1:0-6235 GCA_039738615.1 Candidatus Saccharimonadia bacterium | reverse complement strand
ATGGTCTTATAGAACTTCAAGCCGAGCTTGCCGACCTTAAGGTTAATAAACGTAAACAAGTCGCCGAAGCTCTTAAGGCCGCTAAGGAATTTGGAGATTTAAGCGAGAATACAGACTGGGATGATGCCAAGGCCAGGCAGCTCTTTATAGAAGGACGCATCTCTGAGCTTGATAATATCCTAAAACATTCCAAAGTCATAGAGAAGACAACTGGTGGAGCAGTTGGGGTTGGCTCTACTGTAGAGGTTCAGCTTGAGAACGCTAATCACACCTTCCAAATTGTAGGGTCGACCGAAGCTGATCCTGACCAGGGAAAAATATCTGATAAATCGCCCATAGGGATGGCCCTAATGGGCAAGAAAGTTGGCGAACACGCCGAGGTAGAAATACCTGCCGGATCCATTACTTATAGAATTCTTAAAATTAAATAGCTCAAAATAATTTGATAGCTTAAAAGAGTCAGGTATAATTAACTATATGCATGATGAAAATCAACCGAGCTATTGGCTGGACCAAGTAGTATCGAATATAACTAAAGTCCACCCGACTGGTACTGTCGTAGTTTCTAGTGGCATATCACCCTCGGGCCCTTATCATATTGGCCATGCCCGCGAGATACTTACTGCTGATGCCATATGCCGTGGCCTATTGGAGGCCGGGAGAAAGGTCCAGCACTTACATTTTGTAGATAGCATTGAAGTATTAAGAAAGCGTTACCCTTATTTGCCTGAGTCCTACGAGGCAGAAGCTGGAAAGCCACTCTTTATGGTTCCAGCACCTGATGGTAAATCCAGTAATTATGCCACACAGTATTTTAGTGATTATTTGGTTGCCTCCAAGAAACTTGGTGTTGATATGGAAATTATGTGGACTAATGAGCTCTATATTGACGGGCAATTTAGGGCGATGATAAATCTGTGCATGAAAAAGCGCAATCAAATAGCCGAGATATTATATCGTATTAGTACCCGAAAAGTAACTGATGGCTGGCAACCCATACAGATCCTTGATGAGTCCTCGGGTAAGCTAAATACAGCTCAGTACTTGGGGTATGATTTTGATAGCGCCACGGCCCATTATTTAGGCTCTGATGGTAGGGAGTATTTTGCCAACGCCTCAAAAGGGCAAATAAAACTTGACTGGAGGCTAGACTGGCCGGCGCGATGGAAGCTTTATGGGGTAATGGTAGAAGGGTTTGGCAGGGAACACGCTACTAAAGGCGGAAGCTTTGATACCGGCGAAGTGTTGGCCAAGGAAATATTTGGAATAGAACCTCCACTGCCAGTGCCATATGATAATATTAGCTTCAAGGGTGATAACCGAAAAATGAGCTCATCGCTAGGTAATTTAGTGACATTACTTGATTCGCTAAAGATTATACCCCCCGAGATCTTGCGCTATTTTATTTTTAAAAGTCGCCCATCTAAACAGCTATCTTTTGACCCTGGTATGGGCCTTTATAATCTTATTGATGAGTATGCTAAAACCGAATTGGCCACCTTGGAAGGTAATCAGCCGGAGTTCAAAAGAGCCTGGCAGGTAGCCAGTCTTGCAGGGCAAGAACATATTGTAAGCACCGTTGCTTACTCGCACCTAGTAATGGCCTACCAGACTGCACGGGGCGACATTAATGCTGTCCTAGACATATTGCGTCGCACAGGGCATGAGCGGGCCGTAACTACCCAGCACAAGGCCATCGTTAGCGAACTTAATTATGTGGCTAGCTGGCTAGAGAGTTATGCGCCAGAGGACATTAAATTCAGCGTCTGTGATAGCCTGCCAGACATCACCCTAACTAACAGTGATAAATCCTTATTGGGCGGTATTCATTCCGAGCTCGTAGAGTCCGATATGTCGCCAGAAATTATTCATGGAATTGTATATAAGGTAGCAGAGGATGTTGGTGTTAAGCCAGCCGATGCCTTTAGGCTAATCTACCAATTGTTTATAAATAAGCAGCAAGGGCCCAAAATAGGATTTTTCCTATCAAGTCTTGATAAAGATTTTGTATTAAATAGGCTAGCACGCAAAAGTTAGGCTATAATAGAATTATGTTAGACATCAGATTTATAAGAGACAACCCTCAGGAAGTTAAGGACTCGATACATCGTAGGGGCTTATCGGTAGATATTGATAGACTGCTTGCTCTAGACCTTCAGCGCCGCAAACTGATAGTCGAGCTAGAGGCAATACAATCCAAAAGAAACACCCTTGCCGCAAATTCAAAGGGCCAAAAACCAACCGACCAGCAAATTAGCACCGGCAAGGAGCTTAAAGGTCAGCACGAAAATCTTGAGCCCCAGCTCAATACAATACAAATTGAGTATAGCCAGATACTTTCCGAGGTTCCCAATACTATTGCTAATGGTACTCCAGATGGCGGCCAGGAAAATAACCAAGAAATAGAGAAATGGGGTGATACCCAGCTGGACTTTAATCCCAAGGATCACCTCGAGATAAGTGAGCTGTATGATTTATATGATTTTGATTCTGGCTCAAAAGTGTCGGGCAGTAAATTTTACTTTACCAAACATAAGGCTGTTAAGCTTTGGCAGGCTATTCAGATGGCCACCCAGGAAATAGTCGAGGAAGCTGGCTATCAATTGATTGGGGTGCCCCATTTGGTGTCATCCAGGGTTGCAGAGGGGACAGGATTCTTGCCAAAAGGTGAGGAAAACCAAAACTACACCGATCCTAGCCAAGATTTAGTAATGATTGCTACCTCAGAGATACCGCTTACGGGGCTTCATACGGACGAGGTGCTTAACCTTAGCGAGCCTATTAAATACGCCGGCATAAGCCCTGCATATCGTCTCGAGGCTGGCTCCTATGGAAAGTTTGGCAAGGGGCTGTATCGTACCCACCAATTTGATAAGCTTGAGATGTATGTGTATTGTAAGGCCGAACAAAGCAATGATCTGTTGCAGGAAATCCTAAATATTGAAAAAAGCATCTGTCAAAAGTTTGCAGTGCCCTATCGGGTAGTTCGGATTGCCTCTGGCGATTTAAGCGCCCCTGCTTACCAAAAATACGACGTGGAGTATTACTCCCCTATTGATAAATGCTACCGAGAGCTTACCAGCTGCAGTAACTGTACTGACTATCAATCCCGGAACTTCAATATTAAATACAAGCCCAGGGCTGGCACGGCACAATACGCCCACACCCTCAATGGCACGGCAGTAGTATCGAGCCGTATGCCAATAGCAATTTTAGAGAACCACCAGAGCGCAGATGGCATAATACATTTGCCTGACGCCATAGCCAAATACTATGGTAAAAGTGAGCTTTGATTATATTATATAACCCAGGAGACTAAGATGATACAAATTCAATTTACTGGTCGTAATTTCGAGATTGATGCAGAAATGCACAAATATGTTGAAAGGAAACTTGGTAATCTTGATAAGTATCTACCTCGCACTCATCGTAATCAGGGAATGAGTGTAGAAATATTCAAAGACCCATCTGGCAAGGAAGACAATCGTTATAGGATAGTAGCCGTCCTAAAAGTGCAGGGGCCTGATTTAGTAGCTGAGACAGCCACCATTAATCCCCATTCGGCAGTAGATATAGTTGAGCAAAAGCTCAAAATTCAAATTAGAAAATATAAGGAGAAGCGAATGCCTAGGCGAGTTAGTATCAAAAATATATTTGATAAAATCAAATCGCACTAATCCCAGCACTCCTGTATAATATCTAATATGTCTATAATCTCTAAAATATTTGGCGACCCCAATGATCGTGAAATCAAAAAAGACCGCATCATTGTGGAGAGTATTAATGGCTTCGAGCCAGAGCTTAAAAAGCTCTCTGATAGTCAGCTAGCTAAAAAGACTCAAGAGTTTAAAGCCAGGCTTGAGAAGGGCGCTAGCCTGGATTCAATCTTCACAGAAGCCTTTGCGGTGGTTCGGGAAGTATCAAAACGAACGCTTGGCCAGAGGCATTTTGACGAGCAACTGATAGGCGGAATTATACTTCAAGAGGGCAAAATAGCTGAGATGCGGACCGGTGAGGGCAAGACATTGGTAGCTACCCTACCTCTGTATTTGTACGCCCTAGAGGGCAAGGGCGCCCATCTCGTAACGGTTAATGACTATCTGGCCCGCATAGGCGCAGGCTGGATGGGCCCCATATATCACTATTTAGGACTATCTGTAGGTGTAGTTTTGCCTCAGGGGTCATTTATATTTGACCCAGAGTTTATAGATGAATCTCACCATGATGATAGGCTCAAGCACCTTCGTCCAGCCACCAAGCAAGAGGCCTACCGAGCCGATATCACCTATGGCACGAATAACGAGTATGGCTTTGATTATTTGCGCGATAATATGGTCTCGGATTTATCGGAATGTTCTCAACGCAGCCTGCATTATGCCATCGTAGATGAGGTAGATTCAATTCTGATAGACGAAGCCCGAACGCCACTTATTATTTCCCAGCCAGCTGGCAAAAGCACCGATCGGTACCAATTGTTTGCAGTTCTGGCCCGTAAGCTCAAGCGTGATGAGCATTATAGCGTCGACGAGAAGCAAAGAGCAGTTAGCCTTAACCCAAAAGGCATAGCAAGTATTGAAGCAGAGCTCGGCGTAGAGAATGTCTATGCCTCAGAGCAGATAGAAGATGTCCATCATATCGAGCAAAGTCTCAAGGCCGAGGCGCTATTTGTTCGTGATAAGGACTATGTCGTAAGTGATGATGAGATAATAATTGTCGATGAATTTACAGGGCGACTCTTGGCTGGCCGTCGCTACTCCGAAGGGCTGCATCAAGCAATTGAGGCCAAGGAGGGGCTAACCGTTCAGCAGGAGTCTCAGACCCTAGCTACTATTACGTTCCAGAATTATTTTAGACTATATGGCAGGCTGGCTGGCATGACCGGCACAGCCCAAACCGAAGCCGAGGAATTTTCTAAAATTTACAAGCTTGAGGTAACTCGTATTCCGACTCACATGCCAATGGTCAGAAGGGACTTAAAAGACAGAATTTATAAGTCCGAAATCGCTAAGTTTAGTGCCGTCGTGGAGGAAGTTAGGGATAGAACTAGCAAGGGCCAGCCAGTGCTACTGGGAACTTCCAGTATCGAAAAGAATGAGGCGATGAGCAGCTTACTAGATAAGGCCGGTATCACACATGAGCTATTAAATGCCAAAAACAACGAACGCGAGGCAGAGATAGTAGCGCTTGCTGGGCAAAAAGGGGCCGTAACTCTAGCCACCAATATCGCTGGGCGTGGTACCGACATCGTACTTGGTGATGGCGTTCAAGAGCTAGGGGGGCTGCATGTACTAGGCACCGAGAGGCATGAATCTAGGCGAATTGATAATCAGTTTAGGGGCCGGGCGGGGCGTCAAGGCGACCCTGGGTCTAGTCAGTTTTTTGTAAGCGTTGAAGATGATTTAATGCGTATCTTTGGTGGCGATAAAATTGGCACACTTATGAACTCACTTAAATTACCCGAGGATATGCCTATCGAGAATAAAGTAATATCACGCTCACTCGAGGCCGCCCAAAAGCGAGTAGAGGGGCATAACTTTGATATGCGCAAACATTTGGTAGAGTATGACGACGTTATGAACTCCCAGCGTGAAATTATTTATGCTAGCCGCCGAAAGTATTTAGAGGGCAAGGGCTTAAGGGAAGAAGTTATGGGTATGTATAAGCGAGAATTTGGGGGAATTGTTGGGGCCCATACAGACGCCAAGACTGGCGTGGTGAACTTAGAGGAACTTCAAAAAGTGGTAGCTAATATGGTACTGCTGCCAGCCAACTGGGCTAGCGATATTAGCACCAAAGTGCCAGAGCTAATTATTGCCGAGCTAGTAGACCGCACTCATCAAGCTCTAGATGCTCGCCAAAAGGCCATAGGCGAGGACGTGCTTAATGTCATTTTTAGGCTAGTATGTCTTAAAACAATTGATAGCGCTTGGTTAGCGCACCTAGAGACTATGGACCATTTGCGCGAGGGTATTGGATTACGCGGTTACGGTCAACGCGATCCATTGGTGGAGTATAAGGCGGAGGCGTACGGCCTATTTAGCAGGCTTCAGTCCTCTATTAGGGCTGAAGTAGTAACAACAATTCCTAGGGTAGATATTCAGCAGCAACCCGATGGTGTCCAGCCCACTCAGACACCCATAACGGCAGGCGCTGAATTAGCTAATGCTAGTATGGAGAGGGCTACTAAAAAGCAAGCTAGCTCTGTTGATGTAAAAATAAGACCCAAGCGACCCAT
>JBCLLP010000016.1:0-6806 GCA_039738615.1 Candidatus Saccharimonadia bacterium | reverse complement strand
CGCAAGGCCTAACAATCTTTATCATGGGAGATAAGCAGGCTAACTGGGTCAATAAGGGTATGTGGTATAAGCTGGATATCTCCGATCAGACCCTAACTCAAGACCAGATAATTAAAATAGCTACTAGTCTATGAACGATAGAGCATGGGAAGAATTAGTTGACCTGATAGATACCAAATACCAGATTGATGATTCCAAAAGACATCAAGAAGTACTGGAAGATAATCACAAGCTTAAGCGGGTTATTGAGTCCATATATTTTGAGAAAGACAACCAAAAGTTTAGGATTGAACGAATTACCTCACCCAGAATTATAGATAAAAAAACCTTCTACTCTGGCCATGCCACCGCCAACCAAATAAAGTACGTCTACGACCCCGAAGAAACATCTACTAAGGTGATGTTTTACCGCAGGCTACCAGATGGCAACTATAATGAAATTGCCCCAGAAGATCTCATGGCGGGTGCATAATCTGATATAATAAAGCATATGAATAATGTTGTGCGAGTAAGATTTGCCCCTAGCCCTACTGGGTTATTACATATTGGTGGAGCTAGAACGGCGCTGTTTAATTACCTTTTTGCCAAGGCCAATGGCGGGCAGTTTATACTACGCTTAGAGGACACAGATAGAGAAAGATTTGTAGAAGAAGGAGTAGAGCAAATCATCCAGTCACTTGACTGGCTAGGCTTGCACCCCGACGAGGGTGTTTGGTACGAGCAAAAACCCGGTAAGCATGGCCCCTACATACAATCCCAGAGGCTTAATCACTATAGTGCATACGCCGAAGGGCTAATGGAGCAGGGCCTAGCCTACAAATCGCATATCACTCCCGAGCAGCTAGGTTCACTACGAGAGCAAGCAATTATCAGTAATACACCCTTTTTATTTAAGCAACATATGGAGCCAGATGGACCAAATAACCCTAGTGAGCCTTTACCAATTCGCCTACGCGTACCAGAGGGTATTACCAAATGGAGTGATGAGGTCAGGGGGAGTTTTAGTTCGCCCCATAATCTTATCGATGACTTTATTATCATTAAGGCTGACGGCTACCCAACATATAATTTCGCCAATGTCATCGATGACCATTTAATGCAAATTAGCCATGTCATTAGGGGCGATGAGTTTATTAGCAGTACTGCTAAGCACGCCTTATTGTATGATATGCTCGGCTTTAGTAGGCCTCAATGGATACATCTGCCGCCAATTCTAGGGCCCGATGGCAATAAAAAGCTCAGTAAGCGCGATGGTGATGTTGATGTGCTAGATTATAAGTCCAAGGGTTATCTGCCACAGGCCCTACTCAATTTTCTGGCAATGCTCGGATGGAACGATGGTACCACTCAAGAGATATTCTCACCCCAAGAGCTCATCGATAAGTTTAGTATCGACAGAATCCAAAAGAGCCCAGCAGTCTTTGATATTGCTCGGCTGGGCTGGCTTAATGGCGAGTACCTGCGCAATAAGCTAACCGAGGCCGAGCTAGTAGAGGGCATTAAGCCCTATGTGCCAGCGCAATGGCTAGATGATATGGACTATTTCAAAAGAGTCCTAGAGCTTGATAGGGAGCGAATCAAACGCTTCGATGAGGCCAGCTATATTATGGAGATATTTTTCAATACCCCAAAGGTTGATATGGCGCTATTATGCAAGAAGGACACCCAGCAATTAGTTAAGCTTTGGCTAAAGAGTACCATTACGGCACTAGGGGACTGTCAGCCATACCATGATGCCGTGGAAGCCACGCTTAGGGGGCTTTGCGACAAACTCGACGTTAGCGCTGGCCGGCTATTTTATGTGCTTAGGGTAGCGCTAACTGGCCGCACCGAAGCTCCAGGACTTTTTGATATTATTATTACGCTTGGCAAGGGCGAGTCCATTAAGCGCCTTCAAGCGCTACTCTAGTAGATAGGATTAACAGTAATTTTCAGTGGCCCAAGTGATTAGGGCAGTACCAAAGTGCAATAGCAACTATCCTAGTTCCAGTCCAGGGTTCCGCCAGTCTGGTACTCAGTAACACGAGTCTCAAAAAAGTTCTTTTCTTTGGATAGGTCCGCAGCCTCGCTCATCCACGGGAATGGATTCTTGGTATGATACTGCTTAGGAAGGCCAACAGCTACTAGGCGCCTATCGGCGATATGCTCAATATACTGCTTGAACCCCTCGGCATTCATACCAAATATCCCTCGCGGGAAAACTTCCCGAGCGTAAGTGTACTCCAGGGTAGTGGCCTGCTTAATTAAGTCAATCATCCTTAGCTGGAATTCGTCGGTCCAGAGCTCAGGCTGTTCTTCCTTAATGGCGTTTATCATATTAATGCCAAAATTAAGATGCTGGGATTCGTCGCGCATAATATATTGGATTTGCTCGGAGCTCCCCACCAGCTTGTTTTGACGCTGGAAGCCGAATAGTACGGCAAAGCTAGAATAAAAGAATATGCCCTCTAAAATTAGCGAGAAAACGCAGAGGTTTTCTAAAAACTTTTGGTCGTTCTCAAGTGTACCAGTATGGAAGCTATCGTCAAATATACCTTCATTGAAGCCCAATATAAACTTAGCCTTACTAAAAATTGCGTCATTCTCGCGGTACATATTAAAGATCTTGCCTCCATCTAGCCCCAGGCTCTCGACGATGTATTGGTAGGCGTGAGTGTGGATGGCCTCCTCATAGGACTGACGAAGCAAATACATGCGACATTCTGGGCTAGTAATGTGCTTGTATAGGGCCAGCACGATATTATTGGCAGCAATTGAGTCAGCAGTAGTAAAAAACCCTAGTGCAGTCTCAAATGCCATGCGCTCATCATCGGTCAGCTTATCGGATTTCCAGAGCTCAATATCGTCCTGCATGGCTATTTCTGTGGGTAACCAGTGATTGGCATTTCCAGCCAGGTAAGCGTCCCAGGCAAAATTATGCTTCATGGGGTGTAATTGAATTACATCGGCATCCTCGCCATTAATGATTCGACGCTTATTAACATTAGGACGGATGGTGGATTTATTGATTGACATTAGGTACTCCTTTTATTTTATTGGTTGGTTCGGGGGCGTTACTAGCGATAGTGCTGGCGGCTTCACGCTTATGAGTACTACCAAATTCTGCAGTATCTACGGTGGATTTTTCTATTTGGGAAATTGCTAGGCTACGCATATAGTAGGTGGTCTTGAGCCCTTGGTTCCAGGCAGCCATATAAATCTCACTGAGCTGTTTGCCACTAACTCCGTGGACGAATATATTAAAGCTTTGGCTCTGATCAATCCACTTACCACGCTGGGCGGTAATTTTAACTAGGGTAAGTGGGTTTATCTCAAACACTTCCTTATACTTATTACGGAGTTTTTCGGGTATCTGGGTAATCTTCTGGATGGAACCATCATTAAATTTAATTTTTTTGACCATAGCCTCATCCCACATCCCTAGCGCCTTAAGATCAGCAATAAGGTAGCTGTTGATTACCGTAAAATCACCACTCATGTTTGATTTGACGTAGAGGTTTTTATAAATAGGCTCAATACAGGGGTAACAGCCAACGATATTGGCAATTGAGGCCGTTGGTGCGATAGCCATTGTGTTGGAGTTACGCATGCCATACTTTTTGACATGAGCTCTTACTGGCTTCCAGTCTAGCTTGCCACCACGCTTTAGGTCAATTTTGCGCCCACGCTCACTCTCTAGTAAATCAATAGTGTCGGCAGGGAATATCCCACGATCCCATTTTGAGCCTTTGAAACTCTTATAGACGCCTCGTTCCTTGGCCAGCTTACTAGAGCCCATAATGGCATGGTAGCTAATAATTTCCATTGATTCGTCGGCAAACTCCACTGCCCTAGGGGAGTCAAAATTAATATCAAGCATATACAGGGCATCTTGGAAGCCCATTATACCCAGCCCCACTGGCCTGTGCTTGAGGTTTGATACCTCACATTCCTTGGTGGTGTAGTAGCAAGTATCAACGACATTATCAAGCATCCGCATGGCCAGCTGCGCGGTTTCCTCTAGTAATGTTTTATCAAGTTTGCCCTTGGTGATATGCAGTGCCATGTTAATTGAGCCGAGGTTGCACACGGCTGTTTCCTCGGCGGAGTTATTTAGGGTAATTTCGGTGCAGAGGTTAGAGTTATGAATAACACCAACATGATCCTGGGGGCTACGCACATTACAGGCGTCCTTGAAGGTTATCCAGGGGTGGCCCGTTTCAAATAACATGGTGAGCATCTTACGCCAAAGCTGAGTGGCAGGAACCCGCCTAAATAATTTAATTTTGCCCTCATTAGCCATCTGCTCATACTCCTCATAGCGTTTCTTAAAGGCTTTTCCGTAGAGGTTGTGTAGGTCAGGGGTCTCCTCGGAGCTAAAGAGCGTCCATTGCTCATCGTCGGAGATTCTTTGCATAAATAAGTCTGGTACCCAGTTGGCAGTATTAATATCATGAGTCCGCCTGCGCTCATCACCAGTGTTCTTGCGAAGCTCTAAGAAGTCTTCAATATCCAAATGCCAGGTCTCAAGGTAGGCACAGGTAGCACCCTTGCGTTTGCCAGAGCGACTAACGGCTACCGTAGTATCGTTCATAATCTTTAAAAAGGGGATTACACCCTGGGAGGGGATATTGACGGTCTTAATTAGCGACCCTGTTCCACGGATATTTGTCCAGTCCGTGGCGATACCCCCGGAATATTTGCTCATTAGGGCGTTATCTAGATAGACCTTAAAAATGTGCTTAAGATCGTCCTCGACAGTGTTTAAAAAGCACGAGCTAAGCTGGGGTTTGGCGGTACCTGAATGAAAGAGGGTAGGGGTGGAGGGAACATAGCGCAGAGTAGAGAGCATATCATAGAACTCCATAGCCCACTTATCCTGGTCTTTTTTCTCGGATATGGCTAGCCCCATAGCTATTCGCATCCAGAAGGTCTGAGGAACCTCTAGCCTATACCCTCGGCCCTGGGATTGCATAAAATAGCGATCGTGAAGCATATCTAGCCCCATAAAGTCTAGTAGTTGATCGCGCTCAGGCTTAATATAGCCCCCCAGGAGCTCCAAATTAAATGACAACAGACGCTTATCAAGCCTTCCATCGGCTGTGCCAGTCTTAATGAATTCCCCAAATGTGGTGGAGTAGGAGGTGGCAAGGTTACTCCCGTAGCCCTCTACTAGAACCTCCTTATATATCTTTCGCAATAATAGCCTAGAGGCTAGCTGGGAGTAGAGGGGGTCTTGCTCGGTCTGGGCCTTAGCGGCCATAATCATGCTATCTTCTAGCTCGTCGTAGGTAATACCATCATAAATACTCCCCTTGACGCTTTGTGCGATGGCGTCAAGGTCGAGGACTTTGGCGATATCGCCAGCAGCCTCTAATAAATCCATAATAAGCCTGGCATAGCTAAAATTTTGTAGGGTGCCGTCCTTCATGGTGACCTTGAGGTTGCTCTGTTCGAGCTTTTCGGCCGATCTGGTTGACTCAGCCTCTCTGATTGCCTGGTGGGTGTCACGATACAGTATGTAGCTACGTACTACCTGGTGTTGGCCGGCCTTCATTAGCTCTTGCTCGACTAGGTCTTGAATTGTCTCGACATCTGGCGGGGCATCAGCAAATAATACCTCGGCATTAGCAATCACAGCATTAACTAGAGTAATAATTTCTTCTATACTTACTTCATGGCTAGCAGTCTGGCTAGCCTTGCCAATAGCAATTTCTATCCTGGTTCTATCAAAATCAACCACCTGGCCATTGCGTTTTTTTATCTTATGTAAAGCCATTTTACCCTCCTTGTTGCTGTTTATGTTTATATATAGCGTACTAAAGTACTTAAGCTACACTATATACAGGCTTACTTGTCTAGTCAACGTGTTTTTTTTACTACACCCATTGTTGTTTTACTTTTGCCCCCTAAGATTGTTGAGTATGCTAGTACATACGAACATAATACGAATATATACCTTACATGTCAACCCTTTCACTAAACCCTGTTCGTACTAATTATACCCCAGATATTAAGCTATCGCCATAGTGGTATTTATGGCTGTTTTAGGGCTCTAGGCTAGCAATATAGTGCTAAAAATACTATAATGGCCACCTGTTGGTCCCATCGTCTAACGGTTAGGACACCAGATTCTCAATCTGGCAATGCGGGTTCGATTCCCGCTGGGATCACCAAAAGCGACTTATCGGTTATAGGTAGGTCTTTTTTGATACCCATTACTACATAAATCGCTTAAGAGTGAGATGAGTATCGTTATAGGTATGAACATTCACGCAATACTAGAGCATTAGATTTGCTCTAGTATATTGATCTTAACCCCACCGATAATGGCACGATAATCGTCGAATAGTTAACTAGAGTATAGTATTATTACTAGCATGAATAGTAGTCAATGCTCGGTGGTGGTATGTACGTATAACAGACTTAATTATTTTAAGAAGTGTCTTGACTCACTATTGTCGCTTAACTATCATAATTACGAAATTATTATTGTTAATGACGCCTCAACAGATGGCACTAGGGCATACTTAGATTCACTCAATAACCCCCAAGTCCATGTCGTCCACCATAAATCTAATATGGGAGTTTGTAGGTCTAGGAATACTGCCCTTAAATATGCCCAGGCTCCAATTATTGCCTTCACAGACGATGATTGTATTGTCACCAAGAACTGGCTTAAGGAGCTTACTGGTGGATTTACTGATGTCAAGATAGGCTTTGTGATAGGTGCAGTTATTTATATCAAAAAAGGCTACAAGGGCTATTTTCCAGAAAGGCTAATTTCTAACAATGACGCCCATTGGCCGATGACTTGCAATATTGCC
>JBCLLP010000015.1:0-9216 GCA_039738615.1 Candidatus Saccharimonadia bacterium | reverse complement strand
TAATTTACCTTCTACCTGTTACAATCTTACCATGACAAATAAATCCCAGCACGCTGGCAAGGTCTCCCTGATACTCAATGAATTTAGCTCAAATAAAGATTCTAAACTCAAAATATCTACCAATAAAACAACCACTAATCTGTTTCGTGGTAGAAAGCAAGGCAATACCCAGCGGCTCAGTATGCGCGAGCTCAATGATGTCGTGAGTATAGATGCCAAAGCCAAGACGGCGGTAGTAGAAGGGATGTGTAGCTATGAACGGCTAGTAGAGCATACCCTAGCCCTAGGGCTAATGCCTGCCGTAGTACCCCAGCTTAAGACCATAACCCTAGGTGGTGCGGTAGCGGGTATTGGTATTGAATCAAGCTCATTTAAGTACGGCTTCCCCCACGAGACAGTTACCCAATTAGAAATCCTAACCGGACTCGGCAAAGTCATTCAGGCGACTCCCACTAATGAGCATCAAGACTTGTTCTATGGCTTTCCCAATAGCTACGGCACGCTAGGATACGCCCTATCACTATCCATTAAGCTCGTGCCTACCAAAAGCTTTGTAAGGCTAACATACATCAAATTCACCACCCCCCGCGAGTACTTTAAAGCCCTCAAGCTAGCCTGCGATAAATCTAGCTGGGAAGGGGAGAGACTAGACTTTATAGATGGAGTGGTGTTTGGGCCAGAAGAAATGTATCTAGTATTAGCCGCCATGGTAGCTAATGCCCCATACACCAGCGATTACACCTATAAAAACATATTCTATCGTTCTATCCAAACCCGTAGCGAGGATTACCTGACCATCAAGGACTATATTTGGCGTTGGGATACCGACTGGTTCTGGTGCAGTAAAAGCCTAGGTGCTCAAAATCCCATAATTCGTCGAATCTATGGTGCTAAGCGCTTACATTCGGGCTATTATATGAAATTATTTAGGCTAGAGGCCCAGTACCACCCTAGAGCCAAGCTTGATAAGCTGTTAGGCAAGCCCTCACAAGAGACCATTGTCCAAGATGTTACGGTGCCGATACAATCAGCCGAAGCGTTTTTGAAATTTTTTAATAACAATATTGATATTGAGCCTATCTGGAATTGCCCTGTGCGTCAGCTAGATAGCTCCAAAGTCTGGACTCTTTTTGAGATGAAACCAAAACAGCTCTATCTTAATTTTGGTTTCTGGGATAGCGCCGATGCTAATCCTAACCAACCCGATGGCTACCTAAACCGACAGATAGAATCAAAGGTCACTAAGCTCAGGGGCAGAAAATCATTATATTCAGACTCATTTTATAGCGAGAGTACTTTCTGGACTATTTATAACCAAGTGGGCTATGCTATATTAAAAGCAAAATACGACCCCAGCGCGCGCTTTAAGGATTTATATCAGAAAACAGTATTAAAAGGATAGTAATCATTAGAAAGGGTAAAATTATGAGCCAAACCCCAGACACCAAAGAGCTAGCTATCAAAATACTAGCCCTAGCTGATATCAAAGTAGGGGGCAGCAGACCCCAGGATATTACTATTAACAACGAGGAGTTCTTCAATATCGCTATCACCAAAGGTTCGCTGGGAATAGGGGAGGCCTACATGAACGGGGACTGGAAAGCCAATAAGCTTGATATGTTTTTTTACAATGTCTTGCGGGCTGGGCTCGAGGAAAAGATTCAGGGTAACCTTAAGGCTCAAATAATTATTAGAGGATTATCGGCTAGGCTACTTAACGCCCAAATGGGTAAGCGAGCCTATAAAAATGCCCGGGCCCACTATGATATCGGCAATAACCTCTATGAGCCAATGCTTGGTAAGACTATGGCCTATACTTGTGCTTATTGGGCCTGGGGAGCCAAGGACCTTGACCAAGCCCAGACCGATAAATTCGACTTGGTATGCAAAAAGCTTGGACTCAAGCCGGGTATGCGAGTGATGGATCCGGGCTGTGGGTGGGGTGGGCTATCTATGCATATGGCCAAGCACTATGGCTGTGAGGTGGTTTGTTTTACTCCTGCCAATGAGCAAATAAGCTACATCAAAAGCCACACTGGTAAGCTCAGCATTAAAGCCCTAACTACTACTTGGCAAGACTACTCCACTACCACCAAATTTGATCGCATCACTTCTGTTGGTATGATGGAGCATGTTGGACCCAAGAACTATCGTGCCTACCTAACCAAAATGCAATCTTTACTTAAGAAAGATGGCCTAATGCTTTTACACACCATAGGGGGCAACAAATCCATCCTTCAAGGCGACCCGTGGCTTAATCGCTATATTTTCCCGGGTGCGGTATTGCCTAGCGTGAAGCAATTAGGGGCAGCTTTTGAGGGAATATTTATGCTTGAGGACTGGCATAATATGGGCATTAACTACGACAAAACCCTGCTTGCTTGGTACGCTAATTTCAAAAAGTCCTACCCCTCTCTTGACCATAGTATCTACGACAAAAAATTCTACTTGATGTGGGAATACTACCTGCTATCCTGCGCCGGTGCTTTTAGGTCGCGCAGTATGCAGCTGTGGCAGGTAGTGCTATCTAAAAACGGCGTTGAGGGCGGCTATAAATCTATACGCTAAGCTTAGGACTTGGGTAGATGTAGATAGCCCCAAATTTAGATACACACTAGCCCTAGCTTTAGTTTTTGTGTGTTTTTTTATAATCTCGTACTATACTATTGACCCTGACTTTGGGTGGCACCTAGCATCTGGTAATTATTATTTGCGTTTTGGGATTCCAACAAAAGATATTTTCTCTTTTACTGGCACTGCTTTTGGGTGGATTAATCATGAGTGGCTAAATGACATAATAATATCTATTATATACTCTGCTGGTGGGTATATCACACTTGCGGTGGTATTTAGCTTGCTATGGTCGCTAGCCCTACTAACTGCCTCTAGGCTAAGAGTAATTTTTGTTCTGCTGCTTTCGGCCTCGGCAATACTGCCTTTTGCAGGTGTTAGGCCAATGGTATGGACGGTACTTTTTGTGGCTGTCCTTGAAAAAATATACGAAAAAGCCAACCCTAAATTATATTTCCTAATCCCGCTTATATTCTTGCTGTGGGCTAACTTGCACGGAGGCTTTATATTCGGTCTGCTGCTTCTGGCTATCTGGCAGGTTTTTTATACCAGAAGGTTGCCTTGGTCAATATTTATAGCATCCTTTTTGGTAGTTTTTATAAACCCTTACGGATGGAGGATATTTATAGAGATACTATCAACCCTGACTGATACTCGTCTTAAGTTTATGATATACGAGTGGGGGCCTATATTCTTGCCATTTGTTGCTATGATGTATCTGATATTATTTGTATCTTATCATTTTATTTTAGCTAAAAGACCGTGGCGCAAAGCCTTGTCCATACCTGGGCTAACTCTCGTAATGGCGGCCTCAAGTATTAGGCATCTGCCAATATTTATCATTACAAGTATGCGGTATCTTGAAAAATACCATATTCAGCTCATCAAAAAGCTCAATTTTAAAAAGTTAGTTACTCGTTCTAGAATAATAGTGCTGAGTTTCTATGCCGTATTTATAGTAGCCATCAGCTATGTCACCGTTAGCTACATCTGGCGTAGCATAAATATTGGTGCTGGGTACCCAGTAAATGCCATTCACTATATTCGGTCTCACCCTTGCAACACAAACATATTTAACTCATACGGTGCTGGTGGGTACTTAATATGGCAGCTGCCAGAATATAAGTACTACATAGATGGCCGAATGCCGTCTTGGCAAAAGGATGGTACTAGATATTTTGATGACTATATCAAAATTATAAGTAATGATGAATTCAGAAAGTCTGAATTTGATAAATACAATATTAATTGCATCATCCTAAATAAGAAAGATGAAATAGGGCCCAAGAGCAGGCATACTACCCTGGGTGCTCAGCTTAGCTTGGAGGGTTGGCTATATATATCTGAGGCAAGTGGGGCAGAGTCATCGGTGTATGTAAGGCCCGCTAATGTAAAATAGCGTTATACTATCATAGCCGAGTGCCTTAATTTTTAGCTATTTTTTAGCAATTGCTATAGCCCAGACAGATTTAGCACCACCATTTTTTAATACCCTAGCGCACTCGCTTATGGTAGCGCCCGTGGTTACTACATCATCTACTAGTATCACCGGAACATTAGCAATTGGCCCTTTAACCAAAAAATTATTAGTAACATTAGTAAATCTATCCCGACGGGATCGCCCCACCTGCCTGCTATGCTTACTTCTCATTAGTAATCCCATACACTCCATACCATTAAGCTTGGCGTAGTGTTTGGCCAGCAACTCGGCTTGGTCATAGCCTCGCTGGCGCCGAGACGCGCCATCACTCGGTACAAAACAAATTATCGCAGCAGGTGGCCAGGCACTACTAGGGAGCAGGGCCGAAAAATACCGAATCACGCTACGCCTTCCCTCGTATTTCATTGCGTATATGAGCTGCTTAATGACTCCGTCGTAGCGGTAGGCGATAGTGCTACCAGCTAGCTTGGTCTTGCGCCGACAGCCAGAACACACCACGCCACTATTATTGAGAGCATTACAGAGCACGCAGGTGGGCTTCTTCATTACTAGGCTAGCCACTGAACACTCCGAACACAAACAGCTTCCCTCGAGCCCGCAGCCAATGCAGACGTCAGGCGCAATAAATTCTATAAATTTTTCAATTATTACTTGCATTAGACTCCATCTCTGATTATAATAGTTATAAATAGGTTAATTAAGCAAGGATAAGGAGTTTATATTATGGGACGAAAAAATGAAGTTGATGAAGAAATCCTAGAAGACGAATTCCTGGATGAAGAGCAGCCACAAGCCGAAGAATGGGTGAGCGAAGAGGAGTTTGAAGGTCAGCTAGCGGTAGATGTCTACCAAACCACAGACAAGATTATAGTTAAGGCTCCAATAGCTGGAGTTAAGCCCGAAGATATTGATGTTGCCATATCAGAAGATGTAGTAACTATCCGTGGCGATCGCAAGGACGAATTTGCGGTAGAGAAAGACAACTACTATGTCCAGGAGTGTTTCTGGGGTTCATTTAGTCGGTCGGTAATTCTTCCTACCTCTACGGTAGCCGATAAGGCCGAGGCTAGCCTCAAGGATGGCGTACTAACAATCCAAATCCCTAAGGTAGTCCAGGAAGACAAAATTAAAAAGATTAAAGTCAAAGCTAGCCTCTAGTATTTAATAGCTACCTATATGGATATTGAGCAATTGAGCTCGTAACTTTTTCTGATGCTATCCTTACCGCTATGGCAGGGTCAAAGCCAGCCAGAGAAGTATTTATCATGGCAAGCATTGCATTGTCACTATCTGTGCCATCACCCTTGTAGTAGCTTTGGGCGGTTGGTACCTGCTCTGCAAAGACCCCTATAATATCATTTTGCTGCTGACTTTGGGCCAAATCAAGCCTACTAGCTGGCTTCATAGTAGGGATTGAATATAGATTCATTATCTCATAGCTGGTCATAAAATTATAAAAATCCCAGGCAACATCTGGGTAGCTAGACTTATTAGACACTCCCTCTGCCCAATACTCGCTGTAATTGATAGGGTTTTGGCCGTTCACCTGAGGTATTTTTGCCATCTTAAAATTTAATTTGGGGGCCTGACTCTTAATAGCTAAATACCTATATGGGTAATCAATAATCATCGCTGTCTTGCCAGCCATAAAGGCTTTTGTGCTATCGCCAAAGCCATCACTCCACGAGTAGCTAGACTTGCCAGGCTTCGCGAAGCTAGTATAAAAATCTAGTGCCCTGGAGCTACTGGCGTATTTTGTGCTATCGGGGTTTTGAAATGTAGCCTGGGTCGGAGGCGTGTTGGTCATTATAGCTCCATTCTGCATCATTAGTAGTGGCAATATGCTGGCCGCGCTAGAAATATTGGCCGTACCTAATGCCACCCCAGAGGTTATAATCCCTGCACCACTCTTACTCACTAGCCTTGCATTAACATCAAGCAAACCCTGCCAGCTAGTAGGGGGTGCTTGTATTCCGGCTTTGGCATACATATCTGTGTTATAGTACAATCCCAAGGTTGGAACTCCATAGCTAACTGCCATAATCTCTTCATTACGAATCAAGTCGTGGGCAATAATTGGTGCAAAAGTTTTACGATACTCGTCGGTGGTAAACACAGCCCTAGGTGCTGGGCTAAGGTAGCTCATATATCTCGAGAGCCAGTCTGACCGGAGCATAAAAAGATCGGGCAACTTACCTGACGCCGCTGCCTCGGCAAGCTTGGTACTATACTGGGCATAAGGAATGTTAGTGATTTGAATGGTTACATTAGGATGTGCAAGCTTCCATTGTGTAAGGATAGGATCAAACACCTCCCTACCATCTACACTCCGCCAATATGTTAGTGTAATGGCACCATTAGGGTAAGTTATTTTGGGCTTATAGGTAGCCCTAGATGATTCCTTTGACCTAGGCGATAATATCCAACCACCTAGCAAAAAAGCAATTAATGATAATACTACTATGACCCCAAGGGTTATTACAAAACTCTTGATAGTGTCTTTATATATATGCATATTTATTATATTAGATTAGAAACCCAATAATAGCACTATTAAATATCCGTTGGTTTATTTTAAGCCAACTAGCACAAAATTGATCATTGCAAAGGCTAGTACAGCCACCACTACCCCAATCATTGCATATAGAATGGTGTCTTTGGCCCCCTTAAGTGTCTCTGCTTTTCCTCCACTAAAAATGAACCTAAAGCTCCCAATAATAAGTGCAAAAACTGCCGTAATGCCTACAATCGCAATGAGGATATTAATTATATTCATAAGTATCCCACCCTGGCCAAAGAGTGCTGTGACGCCACTTTGGTTAGTGCAGGCGATGCCAGTGGTTGTATTGAGATCGCTAGTGTGACAATCAGCCGATGCGCCTGAAGGTGTAAAAACTAGTACCAAATACAATAATCTGGCGCAGGTTCTTTGGAGCCTGCTAGACATATTTATTTTAGCCCAACCCAGTAAGAACATAGTTGACAATTGCAAAGGCTAGTACAGCCACCACAATCCCAATAATTGCATATAGAATGGTGTCTTTAGCGGTAGTTGTTTTGTCCTTGCTTCCTTGGCTAAAGACATAGTTGAACCCACCAACAATTAGCATTATTACTGCCGCAATACCAATGGCTGCAATCATCATATTAATAATAAGCGTAATAAAAGCCCCGAGGTCTGTAGTGGCTCCAGGATTAATATTACTTACTGCATCATTAATAGTATCTTGTGGTGTTTGAGCAAATGCTTTAGCTCCAAACATAGATAGTGCTCCAGCTATGCTATATATTACTTTCTTTACGGTACTGATTGGTGCCATTAATATTCTCCTTTGTAGGTTAATTGTAAGCTTAACTACTATTATACATTAGTTTATTACACTTATGCAATACAATAGCTAGGGTGCCGTTAGTTGGGCATTAACAAAGCTGGCGATAGCAAAAGCCGATATTGACACTGCCATTCCTATAAGGGCATATAGTATGGTATCCTTTGCGGTCTTTAGCCTGGTTGCGTCGCCTGCCGAGGTGGTGTACATTATACCTCCTATCATTATAGCTATAACACATACCACACCAGATACAAAAGCTAGGATATTGACTGTATTTGTTATCAATTGTCCTACTGTTGGGCCAGGACCTAGCGGATTATCTTCAGGTATTACTAGTACATGAGCTGCTGCTAGCACTTTTTGGGGAATTGCGCCCAATGCTATTGCTGTAAGTAATGTGTATAATTTCTTCATTTTTGTAGTTGAGCTTGTATAAATACCAATATACCATAGGCCGAGATAGAAATAACTAGGCCGGCTAGCGCGTAGGTGATAGTCTTCTTGGCTTTTTTAATGCCTTCACCGCCACCAGAGGCAGTATACTGGATTCCGCCTATGATTAGGAATACCACAGCTACTATACCCCCAGTAAACGATGCCAAACTCGTAATATTGCTTAAAACCATTGGCAAACCAGTTGGGTCTAAGCCTTCGCCCAGTAGCAATACATTTGTATTTACCCCCGTGAAGATGCTGTTCATAAGATCAATAATAGCCCTGAATGATATTAGCAATACCAGCCCAGTCGTTGCCTTGAATATATTTTCTTTGCCTTTCTTTACTGCCTCTTCGTTGCCACCAGAGGCGGAAATTTGTACAGCCGATATAATTATAATAAGCACTATAATAGACCCAAAAATCCCCACCATCAGGTTGATTATATAGTTTATAAGGGGGCTTATTGCTCCTGGGGCGGTTTTGGTAGGGTTGTTAAGGACAACATTGCAAACATCCTGGGGTATAATGATACATGTAAGATTATGAGGGTTGTCTTCTTTGGGGTGGCCGGGTATATGATTAGCATTGGCTGGCTGAGCTACCAGTAGTGTTGCCCCCAGTATCACAAAAACCATTACTACCGCAGTTGCTAGCCTATAAAAATATTTACTACTAATTCGCGACTTGTTCATTTGATATATATTCTAGCATAGCCATTAATAATTTATTACATTTGAGATTTTACGCTATCCGCATTATAATAATATTATAGCTTATGTTTAAAAAATTTTTATTATCATTAGTTCTTATCTTGGCCGTCATTGGTGGATTTTTTGTTAGCAATAGTTCCAATCAAGCTCATGCCATAGCTATTAATTGGGTCTGTGCCTGGGAAAAATCCTATGCCATCGAGTGCCGCAAGGTGAGTGGACTCGGACAATGGTGGAGTGGGTTTAAGCAAGGCGTGGTTGATTTTACTCTTGCTGGTATATTTAGCGATTTTCCGTCCGATCTTATCGCGGATATGGATAGACAATTTGATAGCTTGGGCTGTGGCGTGGACAGTGATTGTGGACAATATAGCTATAGGCCAGCATTGAGTTCCCAAAAGGGCTGGCCAATATACTGTACTCCATCTGCTCCTATTGTCCAAATGGGGGCGGGGTGTTTGCATTTTAATAACCTAAAATCAACCCTACCTGTGCAGCCAGCTAACGAGACAGATGATTCAAGTGTTTCAGACTGCTCACAACAAGGTCTCAGGAGGTGCCTTGCGGGTGCCGATAACCTTGAACGGCCTCCGCCTGACAGATTTGTGCCTAAGCTTGACTGGAATGGCGATAGTGACTCACCTAACTACTGGGTGGTGGGTAAGAATGTCAATGCCACTAAAGAGACTGCTAAATATTGCTCCTGGTATAAATCATCTAATTG
>JBCLLP010000014.1:0-9853 GCA_039738615.1 Candidatus Saccharimonadia bacterium | reverse complement strand
TCACTACGTGCTCATCATTATCGTAGCGGATATGGGGGACTCTCTTAATGTGATCGTCAATTTTTTCCATACCCCTATGTAGTGCCAGAGTATGGCCTGGAATCTCTCCCACTAATTTGCCATCACTAATTACAAAGATGGCCGGAAACTTACCAGTGCGCTTCTCATGTTCTTCTATACTCACCGAGAGGTCCTGGAAATGAATTCCTGGGACAGTAATAATATAATGTAGGTTCATAAGTCCGGCGGCTGTTTTAGGATTAAAGCTCAAAAGTAAATCTACCTTTTCTTTGATATCAGCATCTAGCTGACTGATAAGATGCGCGGCGCGGCGCTTGGGTAGCTCCTGCAATAAATCAGTAGCCTTATCTGGATCAAGAGTGTTTAGGATGGCTAGTAGCTCGGGATTATCGAGCTCATGGAGTATTTTATGTCGCGTTTGCTTGGGCAATGCGAGTAATACAAAGCCCTTAATGGGTAGATTTACATCTCTATAAATATCTAGCTTATGATGCCTGCTATTTTTAATTTCATCAATTATTTTTTGATCAATTGGTAGGGCTATCATAGGATTTATTATAGAGCTTAAGTTAGATTAATTATAGGGCTATTTTTTATTACGCACTGTTCTCTTAAATTGTTGGCCAGCCTTAAACTTAGGAATATCCATACCCTCAATTTTAATTGGCTGGTTGGTATTGGGGTTAATGCCATTGCGTGGTTTGCGATGTGCCAAATAAAATGACCCAAATCCACTTATCAAAACTTTTTGACCATTCCCTACTTCATTAGAAATAGTATTTAGCATCGTATCTACTACTAATTCTATTTTAGCTTTAGAAAGCTTAGTTTTATTTGCGATTTCCTGGATTAAATCAGGCTTTATCATTGTTTTAGTTTACTTCAACTTGCTTTAATATCTGCTCAATGCTTTTAGCCTTACCGCCACTACCAATATCAATTAAGACGGAGCTAAACTGCGTAATACCTGTCTTGGGCCAGTCAAATCTATTGGGCAATTGATTCAGCCACTTTTCTATAATTACTTCCTTTTTTACACCAAGTACTGAATCAATTGGGCCAGTCATGCCAACGTCACTAATATGCGCAGTACCACGAGGCAAAATCCTAGCGTCATTAGTACTAACATGAGTATGGCTACCCACTACAGCGCTAATTTTGCCTTCATAATAAAAGCCGATAGCAACTTTTTCGGAGGTTAAATCGGCATGGAAATCTACTAGTATTGCTGCAAGTCTCTCGTCTTTGTTTTGCTCTAGGATAGCGTCAATCACTTTTAGTGGGTGATCAAGCTGTGGGCCATTAAAAGTTTGCCCCAAAGCATTAATAATTAATATATTACCAAAGGGGGTTTCGGCTACTTTCCAGCCTCGCCCTGGTGTTTTGCCAGGGTAATTAGCAGGGCGAATAATATTGGAATTGGGCTTTTCCATTAGCTCCACACCTTCTAGCTTCTTGAAGCTGTGATTCCCACCTGTAAAAAAGTCCACGCCAGCAGATTCCATCTCCTTAATGGCCTTAGAACTTATGCCATTACCGGTACTTATATTTTCGGCTTGAGCAATTACAAAATCAATCTGTTTTTCTTCAATCAGCTGCGGTAATACTTGACTTACCGCCCGCCGGCCAATTTTTGCTACTATATCGCCGATGTATAAAATTTTCATAAATATTTTTAATTGCTAGGGGTGGCTATTTAGCATACTCCTCTGCTCTAGTTTCACGAATTATATTAACTTTAATTGTACCAGGATACTTTAGTGTTGCCTCAATCTTGGTTGCTACATCACGGGCTAGCTTAATAGCGCTAAGATCATCAATCTCTTCGGGATTAACAAATACTCTTATCTCTCGACCTGCACTGATGGCATAGCTCTTGTTGATGCCTGTAAATGAATTGGTGATATTTTCTAGGTCGGTCATACGCTTGACGTAGTTTTCAAGCTTATCACCACGAGCTCCTGGGCGTCCGCCACTTAGGGCATCAACCACGCGCACTATCAACGCCTCTGGTGTGGTAGCCTCAATGTCATCGTGGTGTGCTTCGGCAGCGTGCGTAGTGGCTTCATCAAAACCAGCCTTGCGCATCATATCACCAGTAATGTGGTGGTGCTTACCTTCTATCTCATGACTCACGGCCTTCCCAAGATCGTGCAAGAATGCAGCGGTACGGCTGACCTGTATATCAGCCCCTACTTCCCCGGCAATCATTGCGGCCAAATGGGCCATCTCTACGGAATGATGAAGAATATTTTGGCTATAGCTAGTGCGGTATTTGAGCATTCCCATGGTATTGGATATTTCTGGCGGGAGACCAAGCACCTTGGCTTCACGGGCGGCTTGCTCGCCAGCTTTTTTAATTTCATCATCAATTTCTTTTTGGGCTTTAACTACGGTTTCTTCAATTTTGACTGGGTGAATTCGCCCATCAGCTATCAAGGCCTCTAGGGCACGCTTGGCAACTTGGCGGCGAATTGGGTTAAAGCCAGAGATAGTAATTACGCCTGGACTCTCATCGATAATTACCTCAACCCCAGTAAGTCTTTCTAGGGCCTGGATATTGCGCCCTTCCTTGCCTATAATTTTGCCCTTTATTTCATCATTAGGTATGGCAACTGTGCTGATGGTGCGTTCTGTGGTGGTACCTGTGGCCAAGCGCTCCATGGCTGCAACCATTATTTCTTTAGCATTATCATCGGCGCTCTCGGCAGACTCCCGCTTGCGCTTCTCAATATACTCCACAAGATCGTTCTTGATGTCTCGTTCGGTCATTTCCATAAGCTTCTTTTGGGCATCATCCTTATTAAGTTTGGCAATCTTTTGCAGATTAGCCTCTTGGCGAGTTCGGATTGCTCGGATTTCTTCCTTAATCTCCTCAATTTCTTTTTCTCCTTTGCCCAATGCTTCACCGCGTTTTTCTATTTGCTCGAGCTTACTATCAAGCATAGCCTCCCTATCAGCCACGCGTTTATTAGCTGAGTCTAGCTTATTGCGCCGTTCGCGCTCTTCATCTTTAGCTTCCTGGGCAATCTTGAGTGATTCTTCCTTGGCTTCTAGTAGCTTACTTCTAGCTTCTTCCTTAGCATCATTGAGCATTTTCTTGGCTTTGTTATCGGCGTTATTAATTTTTTGTTTTAAAATTATGGTGTTTGCTCCATATCCAACACCTACGCCCAATATTAGAGCAAGTATTGCGTATATAAGTATCATAAAATGCTACCTTTCTTTTTTAAGTAGTTGATTCTAACTATATTAAAGTAAAACTGATTATCAAAATTTAAATACAAAAGACTAAATATCTAACTCTATTTAACAACTATTTATGCTTTAACTCAAGCTAGAGAGTTTTATTTAGCATTTTTTAAAAAATTATCGTACCACTCGTTGGCTCTTTTGGCTGTTATTTTTATTTCACCTGTATTTGGTACCGCACTATCTCTCATCTTAGCAACTAACCCCCTATAGAAAACTAAGTTTTCGGGTGTATCCTTTACGCCAAGGTCTATCATCACAGATCTAGTCAGTTTGTTATGTTCGGAGGTCCTAGCAAGCTCCATGGCAGCCATTTCGGCTGGTGTAATGGGCAGTGCCTCGCCTTTGCTTGTCATTGTAAAATATTCCTGCTGCCCTTGCACATATTTCATATAACGCCGCCAGAGTTTTCCAGTGTCACTAGAGAACAATTCGGCTGGAAAGCTAAATTTACCTTCCTCGTCCACCATTCCAATCCGTTGTAGTGTATCCTCGTCTGATAAATCGGTATCTCTAACTGCTGCTTCAATGATTGCTCGTCTTTTCGTGTTTTCATCATCGTGTAATTTGTCTCCTAAATCAATTCCAAACTTCATGGACCCTGCAAGCAATATTTCGTCTCTAATGGCATTAATAGAGCTTACTATTTCAGCTTCTTGGGTGGTGTAATCTGCAAGACGGGCTTTTGTCAAAGCTGCCATTAAGGCTATTACGTCCGGTCTATCGGAAAGTTGTGCAGTAGCCCATTCTTCTAATTCTGCTGTAGTTTCAGGTAAATGATCTATTTTGGACTCTGGGATCGAGGGAAATGATGTTTCGTTCATAGCATATATTATATAGGACTATTAGGAGTCTAGGGGAATAATCTAGCTATTTTTAGGCTTAGTGATATTTGGCTCGGCACTATAAGATGGCATAACGTACTCACCTAGCTTGGACGAAGTGATTATTTTTAGGCCTTGCCTAATCCAGTCCTCACCATCAGCCGAAACTATAGGTATATTCAGCCCATAACTTAAGCCATTGGCTAGACTTGTGCCAATACGCAGACCAGTAAAAGAGCCTTCCCCGGTGTGCATTATTATCCCTTTTAAATCTTTCATCTGTACTCTGGCACTCTCTAGTAACTCGCTAATTTTAACCGATAGCGTATCGGCCAGCTCACGGTGGGCCTGCCATTTGAGCTCCTTTACTATTCCACCATCACTTATTAAGTATAGGCTAGCTTCGGGCTTGTCGGTTCGTATTGCTAATATCATTTACTTGAGGCTTCCTACTATCTTGGCTGAGTTAGGGCCAGTTGAATTAAAATCATACCTGCGTTGATTTTCGTTAATAAAATGACACTCTATAGTGAGCCTATCATCTGCTAGGTGCTTGCTAAAATGATTAGCCCATTCCACACACACTACACAGCTATTATCGCCCAGAGTATCCTTAAGCTCGCTAAAGACAGTCTCGTCGTCATTGAGCCGATACAAATCAAAGTGCTCTAGCTTAATACCACTAGGCGCCTGATATGATCTGTGAATATTAAATGTTGGGCTAGTTATGGTTTGGGCGATGCCCAAGCCTAGCGCAATTGCTTTTACAAGAGCAGTTTTACCACCACCCAAATCCCCCACCAGCTCTACCAGCAGTGGTGGCTTAATAAGCTTAGCTAATTTTTGGCCCAGCGCCAAGCTTTGCTTTAAGTTTTTTGATAAATATGTGTATTTCGGTTCGATATTCATATACTCCATAACCTATGGTAGCGACTCCTGCCAATACAAGCAACCAAGTCCACCATTTAGAGCTGGCTGGCGTAGATGATTGTGCCTCGTATGCGGCACTGGGGCTTGCCGAAGTTGATGAGCTTGATTTTACCTTACTGGCCTTTGGCTTCGGGGTTTTTCTGGTAGTACTAGTTGTGGCTTTAGTAGCTTTCTTCTTGGCTACGGCTTTTTTGATATTATCAACCACGGCAGTAGGACTAATAGAATTAGCTACATAGGCTATGGAATTAGTTAGGCTAGGGGTAGGGCTCTGGGCCCACTGCCAAACACCATCAAGCTTACTCCAGCTTAATCCAGGCTCAGCAGCTTCATAATTAGCCGACTGATCTACCAGCTTGCCATTAGGATCTATAAGCTCAATGCTATCACCAGTATTATTAAGGGTTATCTTGGACTCACTAGCCATAATGGCCACCCATGAGTTAGGCAGGATTGTTTTGGTTTTGACCAAATACTCTGCTCCAGACTCATCTCTTAATTTCCATCCAGACAAATCAACTACATTAGCGGTGGGATTATATATTTCTATAAATTCGTCGGCAGAATCACTTAGTGGTGCTGCCGGATCGGGTAGTAACTCGCTTAATTCTAGTTCCGCATATATTACAGGGTCAACATCAACTTCGGCTAGCTCAATAGCTGGCACTAACCCTGGCGTGGGGATGTGAGTTATATCATAATCTGCAAAATTATTATCGGTGTTTTGCATCACTAATAAATTAAAATCATATAAGCGGTACATACTTTGTCCAGGTGCTGATTGGCTAGCCGGGGAGATTAGGGCGGCGTTAGCTGTTCCCCACCCAAATTGGTCCATAACACTACCAAGCTTATCGCGGATTTGTAAATTACCATCTGTCTGGGACAAGCCACTACTATACACTGAGTCTCCAGGCATATTCGCCGATAGCACCCAGAACTTTCCGGCATCCATATGTCCAGAGACAATGGTTGCTTTTTTAACCCAGCTTACGCCAGTAGCAGACTTATAGTACATAGCCCATCCTGTAATATCTACACTGGCTATGCCGGCATTATAAAGCTCAACAAACTCTTCGCTTGCCGATGAGGTAGAACCTGTCTGAACCTCGGATATAAGTATACTCTTAGAGGCTGAGCTAGCCCCTAATGGCAATAGTGATGCTAGCATCGTAACTACTATCAATGTAATTATTGTGCGTTTCATGGCGACATTCTATGGTCATACGAATTATATAGCAAGCATAGCCTAAATTACGCCAGGCTTGACCTAAAAATCATAAGAGTTATACAATAGGCATACGATGATAAATTTTTACGCACTATTAAAATCTAAGAAGCAAGGGTTCTCTATCCTTGAAGTGGTGGTGGTGATAGTAGTAATTGGGTTTTTTGCTATGCTGATTATTCCAGGGCTTATTAGTGGGCCTTCAAGAGCTAGAGACGCTAGCAGAAAGAGTGATTTAAAACTTATAGGCCAGGCTCTAGAGAACTACTATCATCAAGCTGACTCATACCCTACTACCCTCTCTAAGCTAGAAGGAGGCGCTACACCGTATATCAAAAAAGTCCCCAAAGACCCTAAATCTGGGGTTGACTATATCTATATTACTGTAGGCACTCCACCTAGTTCATTTACATTAGATACTACTCTAGAAAATAAGAACGATAAAGACCTCAAGAATATGGGCAATGATGCTGGAAAAGCCTTATATCGGACCTCTAGTATTAATTAATCTGTTTAGCTGAGCTTGCTGGCTTGTCTTCGTAATATTTTTTGCGCAACTCTATAATGTAGAGTACGAGTTCATTGGGTGAAGGGACAAAATCAAATACGAAGTTCTCGCGTTCCCCGGCTGACTGTATAACAATAGTGCCATAGTGAAGAATTGTCTGTAAGGGCCCATTAATAGTGGCCCTTATGTCTTGTATTTCCTCTAATCTTAAGGTGGATACTCTTCTGTTAAGGATACCTAGTTGGTCAATATCTACAATATGTCGATTAGTAAGTACCAATTTATTACGTCTCCAGACCCAAAATATACCAAAAAATAAACAAGCAACAATTATTAGCACAAGAAATGCACCAATGGACAATATGCTAGCCAAAGAAGATGTGCCATTTTGGGCAGCATTGATATCGTAGTAAATAATAAAACCTACAGTTATAACGGCGACCAATGCCAAAGCAATAATTGCGGGGAATATGAAGACGATGTGCTTAAAGACCACCCTCTGAGTAATTTCTTCAGTTAGATTGGCTGAGCTATTAGGGTTATCTAGTGAGTCTCTCATATATGTTAGCTTGATCTAATTATACCATCTTTTAGGGGTGGTGATTCAGCTAGCCGTTGGAGGTTCAATGCCTAGATGCATATAGCCATGGTTAGTGACCTTTCGGCCTCGGTTAGTTCGTTCTAGGAAGCCTAACTGTATTAAAAACGGCTCATAAACATCCTCAATAGTCTGGCGCTCTTCGCCTGTCGCCGCTGCAATCGCATTAACTCCTACCGGACCACCAGAATACTTAGTAATAATCGCCTCTAGTATTCGCCTATCTGACTGCTCTAGGCCTTTACTGTCTATATCAAGAATATCTAGGGTAGCCTCCAGAGCTTGCATATTGATGGTATTATCGCCATGAACTTGAGCCCAATCTCTAATACGCCTTAAAAGCCTATTGGCAATACGCGGGGTTAGCCTGGCCCGTTGCGACATCTTAATTAAAGCCTCTTTGATAATTTTTATATCCATTAGCTTCGCTGAGCGCTCAATGATGGATTCTATCTCTCGCTCTTTGTAGTAATCGAGCCTATTAACAATCCCAAATCTATCACGAAGTGGCGATGAAAGTGCCCCAAACCTAGTGGTAGCACCAATCAATGTGAATTTTGGTAAATCTAGCCTAAGATTCTGCGCGCTAGGGCCCTTGCCCAGCATAATATCAATAACATAGTCCTCCATAGCCGAATACAATATTTCTTCAACTGTCCTTGGCAAGCGATGTATTTCGTCAATAAAGAGTATATCGCCATCTTCTAGGCTAGTTAGTAATGACGCTAGGTCGGCTGCTTTCTCGACTGCTGGGCCACTAGTTATTCTTAGATTACCACCAAGCTCGTTGCCAATTACATGGGCTAGTGTGGTTTTGCCAAGACCTGGCGGTCCATAAAGCAAGATATGGTCTAGAGATTCGTGACGTTTTTTAGCGGCCTGAATAGATACTAGCAAGGCTTTTTTGATTTGTTCTTGGCCAATATACTGATCGAATGTTTTGGGGCGTAAGGAAAGCTCAAACACCTCCTCTTTAGCAATTTCTTCTAATGGCTGTTGGGGGTTTTTTTGGCGTTTAATCATCTTGATACTCCTTTGAGCCCAAGCTTTATGCGCTCATTAGTTGGTAACTTACTATCCACGCCCTTAAGTGCTAACTTGGCATCACGGGTGCTATAGCCCAAGCTAATTAGTGCCTGATAGGCTTGATCACTATTATCAGCTTCAGATTTATCGGCATCCACTAGCTTGCCCTTGAGCTCCAAAATAATTCGCTGGGCGGTCTTTTTGCCTATCCCTGAGACACTACCAAAAGTATTGATATCACCACCCAGTATGGCTTGTTGTATTTTGCTATATTGGTGAGCTGATAATATAGCAATGGCAGCCTTAGGCCCGACTCCATTTACACTCCTAAGCTTATAGTATATGGCTCGCGTAGGAGCATTGGGAAAGCCAAGCAAGGTATATTCATCTTCTTTGATATTCTCGGCTATATAGAATGTCGCCTTGTCGCCTTGGGACATAGATAGCAAGTGGTTAGCTGGCACAACTATCTCATAGCCAATTCCACCAAGCTCAACAATTACGCCATTATCGAGCTTTTCGACTATTTTTCCTGTGATTGTTGCTATCATTATACCAATTATAGCAGTAGATTAAACATATGCCGAACAAATGCTTGGATTATCTATATTTTATACCTAGTAAATTAGCCATCAAGCACTATGATTTTGGGGTGGCGGGAGGGGTAGATTTTTTGCCATCAGCTTTAGCTTCCTCGTCGGCCTGACTATAATCAACCGAGTTTTGCTTAGGTAGGACACGATCTACAAAAAACAACATTACCACCAAAGCAATAAAACAAACACTAAAAAATATTACGGTCATAGACTCAATTCTCTCGGGGTTGGTGGTGGCTATGTAGCTAGAGGCATAAAGTACGAGTACCGTAGATCCTCCTGAGATACCAGCGGTAATAGGAGCAAATTTATAGGCTACCATAGCCAGTATGAAGCCTACCAGCGCAGCAATTAACGCAAGATTTACTCGCTTAAACTCCACCTCTATCTGGCTAGCTTGTCGCGGAAGCTGAACTTGCTTAAGTTCTTCCAAATCAGCTTGGTACTTCGCTTGATCCTTACGATATTTATCTTGGCATGCCTCATAGGCTAGTTGGTTGGTGGATTTTTGTGAGCTAGATGTGGAGCTGGGTACAGAGCCACAAGTATAACTAGGATAATTACTCTGGGGGCTAACTGCATCAGGAATTGCAGGATAAACCACTAGGGCCAGCAAAAATATTAGGACAGGGTAAATTATTGCAAATGCGATAGCTATGATAATTTTAACTGATCTATTCATGGTGTGGCCTCATTGTTAGCCATATTGTACCAGCAACCAAAACAAGGAAAGCAATCCCAACTGCAATTAATCCACCTAATGAGCCGTAATTCTCAAACACATAGGGTGCTTCAACTAGTATAATTACCAGGCCTAAGAAAAGTAAAAAATACCGCTGGGTTTTGTGCTTTAATAGTAGCCCTGCCACT
>JBCLLP010000013.1:0-9863 GCA_039738615.1 Candidatus Saccharimonadia bacterium | reverse complement strand
CTTTGTTCGGGCGTTGGTCTTAGTACGCTGACCTCTTGATGGTAGCCCGGCACTATGTCTTAATCCTCGGTATGCCTTGATTTCTTTGAGTCTTTTGATATTGCCTGTCACAACCCGAGATAAATCAGCCTCAACGATAAGGTTCTTTGCGATATATTCTCGGATTTTAGACTGATCTGCTTCGGTCATGTCCTTGACTCTAATATTGGGGTCAATATCAAGCTCGTCTAGGGCTTTTTGGCTAGTCTTTAGCCCGATACCATAAATATAGGTTAAGGCTACTTCAAGACGTTTTTCGGTAGGGATGTTTGTTCCCGCTATCCTAGCCATCTAGCCCTGTCTCTGTTTGTGTTTTGGATTATCACAAATAACCCGCACAACTCTTTTGCGTACGACCACCTTGCATTTAGCACAGATTTTTTTTACACTAGCACGAACCTTCAATAGCCTACTCCTACTTATGACGGAATGTTATCCGACCTTTAGATAAATCATATGGGGTCATTTCAATCGTGACCTTATCGCCAGGCAATATTTTAATATAATGCATGCGCATTTTCCCAGAAATATGCGCCAAAATCACATGCCCATTTTCTAGTTCTACCTTGAAATGGGCATTGGGCAACGCTTCTACAACGCTACCCTCCGTTTCGATTACTTCCTTTGTATTTGCCATAGATTACAGTTACTAGAAGTAATTATAGATGAGATGGGCTAATCTGTAAAGGGTTTTATAGCTTTGGATAAAAAAATGGGCTAATAAATTATTAGGTGCTTTGGGCTGCTAATATTTGTCATAAGTAGCCATTAAGGCTAGCGACTTGAGCTGCTTAACGGTCTCGATAATTACCGCAACAATAATAAGTAGGCTGATACCACCTATAGTGATGGCCTGGGAGGTCTTAAAGACAGTCTCCACGATAAAAGGCAGTGTAGCAACCAGCCCCAGCCCTAGAGAGCCAGTCAATGTAATCCTGGTGATGATTGCCTTGAGGTATTTGGCAGTTTCTTCTCCTGGTCGGACTCCTGGCACAAAGCCACCTTGCTTCTGAAGGTTCTCGGCTATTTCGTCGGGCTTAAATATAATGGACGTATAGAAGTAGGTAAATGCTACCACTAATATAAAATATGCTACTGCATAGACCCAGCTAGATGGCGAGAAAAGATTATTCAGCGTCTGGGCAAAGGACGCAACCCACTGGGTTTTAGCGCCGGTGAGTAACTGACCTAAAAAAGTAGGGATTGATAAAAAGGCTAAAGCGAATATAATTGGTATCACCCCTGCTGTTATGACGCGCAGTGGCAGGTGCGTGTCAACGCCACTATAGGCCTGGGCGTTAGAAGACCTTCTAGCATAAGAGATTGGAATATTACGCTGGCCTTCATTTAGGTAAACTATAAAAATCACTGTAGCAATGGCAATTAAGCCTACCACCGCGGCGCCAACTAGCTTGCCCGGATCGGACTGAATTAAGCTAAATTGCGATGCCAGCATAGTCGGTAGGCTAGAGACGATACCAAATAATATAATCATCGAGATGCCATTACCAACCCCTCTCGCCGTGATATGCTCCCCAAACCACATCAGAATCATAGAACCTGCGACAATAACTGAGACCATTAAAGACCACTGGAATATGGTCGGGTTACCTATCAAATCAATACCAAGCGACTGGGTAGATAAGCTACGAACCAGGAAGATCATAGCCACAGCCTGAACTATTGCCAGTGGTAGTGTCAGTACCCGTGTATAGTAATTAATTTTGTTTCTACCAGCCTCTCCTTCCTTTGATAGGGCCTTTAGCTCGGGTATAACCTGGGTGAGAAGTTGAATAATAATAGAGGCATTAATATATGGGCCTAAGCCCATTAGAAGTATCGAGAATGTTGAGAGAGCTCCGCCTGAGAATAAATCTACAAAGCCTAGCAATGAGTTGGATTGGAATATCTTAGTTAGGAATAATTGTAACTTATCGCTATCAGGCACAGGAACTGGTACTTGGGATAAGAGGCTATAGGAAACCATCACAGCAAGTACCACCAGCACTCGCTTGCGCAATGCTGGGTTCTTATATAGCTGTAGTAAGGTTTCTTTTTTCATTACCCCCCGATTCTATTATTGCTGCGGTTTTTTGCTATTTGGCTTTGGCTCAGGCTTGGCTTTAGCAGTTAAAATAACCTTGCCGCCAACCTTTTGAATTGCCCTAGTAGCCGAGGCCGAGGCCTTATCAACGCTAATTGTGACGGCCAGCTTTATTGTACCATTGCCCAGAAGCTTAGTAGGACCTTTGACCTGTCGAATTAAGCCAGCTTTATTGAGTACTTTGGCATCGACAGTCTTAACAGCTAAACTCTCTAGGTCCGATAAGTTAATAACTTGATAAGTAATTCTATTTAGAGGTCTAAAGCCACGCTCTTTGGGAAGCCGCCGGGCAAGCTTGGTCTGGCCACCCTCAAATCCTGGCTTAAACTTACTGCCAGCTCTAGAGTTTTGACCTTTCGTGCCTCGCCCTGCTGTCTTGCCCTGTCCGCCACTGATGCCTCTTCCAACTCTCTTAATGGTCTTAGCCCTGGTGGTATTGAGTTCATGAACTTTCATTATATTTTCTCCTCAACTCTAGCGGCTCTGGCCTTAAGCTGAGAAAGTGCTTCTACGGTAGCATATGAGTTATTGATTTTATTTGTTGAGCCAAGCGACTTTGTTAGTACATCCTTAACGCCAGCTGCTTCTAACACGGCGCGAACAGCTCCGCCAGCAATTACACCAGTACCTGGGTGGGCTGGCTTGAGTAAAACAACTGCCCCACCAAAAGTAACCTGTACTTCGTGGGGTATGGTATTGCCATTTAGGACAAAATCAATCATGCCTTTTTTGGCTCTTGCTACTGCCTTCATAATAGAAGTTGGGGCGTCCTTGCCCTTACCAACACCAACTCCAACTCGGCCCTTGTTATTGCCAACTACGGCAGTCGCCCTAAACCTAAATCGTCGTCCACCCTTAACAACACGAGTTACGCGATCAAGTGCTATGATTCGTTCGTCAAATTCAGGCACTTCACGGTTATTAGTACGATTATTGAAATTGTTATTCATCTTAAAACTCCAATCCTTCTTTACGGGCAGATTCAGCAAAAGCTTTAACTCTACCATGATATATCTTACCGCCACGATCAAAAACCACTTGCCCTACTTTAGCTTTCTTGCCAGCTTGAGCTATCTGCTGGCCAAGCCAAATAGCTTTCTCGCTCATACTCTTAGAGTCTAGCTCTTTATTAGATTCAGTGGTGGCGTAGGCGATTGTTTTTGCGGATGTATCAATTATTAACTGAGCGCGCATATGCTTTTGCGAGATAGCCAAGCAAAGTCTAGGCCGAGCTTCGCTACCAAATATTTTAGCGCGGATTCTGCGTACTGATTTAACATTTCTCATTCTGAACCCACCTTAACGGCTGTTTTGCCAGCTTTACGTCTAACATACTCACCGACATAACGAATTCCCTTGCCCTTATATGGCTCTGGCTTTTTTAATACTCTAATATTAGCAGCTGCCTCACCGACCTGTTGTTTGTCGTAGCCTGTAACTGTAATTATATTTTGATTAACAGTAACTACCACCTCTGCTGGTGGGGTGTATTCTACAGGGTGGGAGAATCCTAGACTCATCCCCAGGACAGTGCCTTTCATTTGGGCTCTAAAGCCTACACCGTTGAGTTCCAGCTGCTTGCTATATCCCTCGGATACCCCTATCACCATATTAGCAATTAGCGTCCTTTGTAGGCCATACTGCTTTTGGGTATCTGGGTTTTGGACTTTTTGAGTAACTAGTACTTGTGAGTCTTGTTTTTTAACTTCAAGACCTTTGAATATCTTGGTTGATAGCTCGCCTTTTGATCCCTTAACCACTACATTCCCAGAATCAAGGGTTACATCAACTCCCTCTGGCACTATAATAGGCTGTCGTCCAATTCTACTCATCTTAGTAGACCTTGCATATTAATTCACCGCCCATGCCTTTTTTACGAGCTTCTTTGCCTGTCATAATGCCAGCCGGGGTAGAAATTATAACTATTCCTCGACCTGTACGGACTGTTGGAATGCTAGTAGCATTGGCGTATATTCGGCGCCCAGGCTTACTAACTCTCACAAGGCTTTCGGGCTGGGATGGTCCATTAAGCTCAACGCTAAGTTGCTTAAATCCACCTAGCGTTACCACCGATACCTTGCCCAAGTAACCATTGCTATGAAGAATCTCGGCAATTGCTACCTTGAGCTTTGAATGGGGCATTACTACTACCGATTTATTAGACATAATGCCATTTCGGATTCTAGTAAGCATATCTGCGATTGGGTCTGTTATCATCATAATATCATCTCCTACCAGCTCGACTTAGTTACACCTGGAATCTGCCCTTTAGCGGCGTATTCCCGGAAAGTTAATCTACTTAGGCCAAACTGCCTAATATAACCGCGTGGTCGACCAGTAATCTCGCATCGGTTGCGTTGGCGATTGGGATTAGAATTCCGAGGCAACTGAGCCAAGCCCTCTAGATCTCCATCCGCTCGAAGTTGAGCGCGCTTATCAGCAAATTTAGCTGCTAATTTTCTTCGTTTTAGTTCTCTTTGAATTAATGCTTTTCTAGCCATTACTTCGCTCCTTTCTCGAACGGCATACCAAACTTTTCAAGCAATGCCCTGGTATTGTCGCCACTAATTACTATTGTTATTTGTAAGCCATGAATTGACGAGGCTTCTTCGTAGGAAATTTCTGGAAAAACTGTCTGGTCGCTAATGCCAATGCTGTAATTGCCACTGCTATCAAAGGCCTTAGTACTAACGCCATGAAAGTCTCTCATGCGAGGTAGCACTACAGAGATAAGACGATCCAGGAAGCTATACATTCTCTCTCCTCGAAGAGTAACCTTGGCACCAATTGGCATACCCTCACGCAATTTAAAACTAGCGATACTGTGTTGGGCCTTAGTTATGATTGGTTTTTGGCCCGTAATCTTGCTGAGAGTCGCTACTACTATATCCAAATACTTACTATCGGCTACTGCCTTGCCAGCACCACTATTGATAACAATCTTTTCGATTCTAGGAATCTGGTGGACATTGGTGATGCTGAGCTCCTTTTGAAGTTCGCCTCGGACTGTCTTGGTATATGTGGTTTGTAATCTATTCATGGCTATTTATCCTTACCTTTAGTATCTGGCTTTTTAGTTTCCTTTTTAACTTTAGGGTTAGTGAATTTTGAAACCTTGAAAATTCGCTCTTTCTTACCGTTAGCGATGCGCTTATAGCCAACCCTAGCTGGCTTACCACTAGCTGGGTCAATGACCATAACCTTGGAGGCAGAAAGTGGCTTAGACACTTCTAGTATTCCGCCTTTAGGCTGAGCCTGGCTGGGCTTGGTGTGGCGCTTAACTACATTAATACCCTCAATCACGACTTGATTTATGGCTGGCAGGGCCACTACTACTTGGCCCGTTTTGCCTTTATCGCGACCAGAAATTACCATTACCTTGTCTTTACTCAGAATCTTCATTAGAGTACCTCCGGGGCTAGTGAGACTATTTTCATAAAGCCTTTTTCGCGCAATTCGCGGGTTACGGGCCCAAATATACGGGTCCCCCGAGGCAAGTTGTTGGCATCAATAATTACTGCTGCGTTCTCATCAAATCTTATATTGCTACCATCTCGCCTAGTTACTTCACGCTTGGTTCGCACCACTACAGCCCGGATAACTTCTTTCTTCTTGACTGTTCCGTTAGGCGCAGCTACCTTAACACTGGCAACGATAATATCACCTATTCGGGCATAGCGCCTTTTGCTACCACCCAGCACTTTGATGCACATAATATGCTTAGCTCCAGTATTATCAGCTACTTTTAGTCTGGTTTCTGACTGTATCATTAGTTAGTCTCCGTTTTTATATTAGCCTTCTTGAGCACTTTGGCGAGCTTAAAATGCTTATTTTTGCTAATTGGCCGAGTTTCGGATATTTCTACCATATCGCCTAGATTGGCTTGGCCAGCTTCATCGTGAGCCTGAAATCTTGTGGTTACAAGATATGACTTCTTATAGATTGGGTGAGACTTGCGGCGCTCGATGGCCACTACGATAGTCTTATCCATTTTGGTTGATACAACCTTCCCTGTTAGTGTGCGACTCATGATTTTTCTCCTTGTGAGGCCTTTGCTTGTTCGGCTATTATGGTTAATATTCTGGCTACTGTTATTTTAAGGCTATGTATTTGCTTAACGTCCTTGACTTCCTTGGTGCGATAATCAATATTAAGCTGGGCTAGTTTGACCCTAAAATCTAGCAAGCTTTTGTGTAGTTCTTTATTGGACATGCTGCGTAGTTGTTTAGCTTTCATCAGTTTCTCCGGTACGGGCTTTCACCATAAATTTAGTCTTTATTGGAAGTTTGTAGGCGGCTAGTCGCATAGCTTCTTTGGCAACATCTTCACTTACTCCATCCATCTCAAATAATATCTTTCCAGCCTGGACCTTAGCGACATAATGATCTAGGGCGCCCTTACCCGATCCCATCCGAACTTCAGCCGGTTTCTTGGTAATGGGAGTGTGAGGGAAGATTCGAATCCATATCTTACCGCCACGCTTGATATACCGAGTCATACTACGCCTGGCAGCTTCAATTTGTCTAGAGGTTATTCGCTCGTTTCCAAGAGCCTTTAGCCCATAGCTACCAAAGCTAATTTCTGTACCTCGAGTAGCCAAGCCGGTGTTGCGGCCTTTTTGGGCTTTTCGGTATTTAGTTTTGCGTGGCATTAACATCTTTTATCTCCTTAACCTTTATAAATCCATACTTTTACGCCTATCACCCCAAAAGTGGTTTTTGCTTCAGCTGCGGCGTAATTAATATTTGCTTTAATTGTATGAAGTGGAATACTACCAAGGGCAGAGGTTTCGCGTCGGGCCATTTCGGCGCCGTTCAAACGCCCAGATACACTGACCTTAGCTCCTAGAGCTCCGGCTCGTACTGCTGCCTCAGTGGTACTCTTGATTACTCTGCGGAAAGGTAAACGGCGCTCAAGCTGAGAGGCAACATTTTCGGCTACTAGCTGAACGTTAAGTTCTGGGTTCTTAACCTCTTCAATGTTTATCTTAAATACTCCATCTATAATCTTTGCTAGATCCTTTTTAAGGGCGTCAATACCTGCTCCGCTACGACCTATAACTACCCCTGGCTTGGCGGTGTAAATAGTAACTATTAGCTCATTAGTAGATCGCTCTATCTCAACCCTGGCAACAGAGGCTCGATAGCCCAGCTTGCTAGCTATAAGTTGACGGATACGGATATCATGGACGACTAAGGATGCAAAATTACGGCTATCAAACCACTTTGACTGCCAGTCTTTTGTATAGATTAACCTAAAACCTACTGGATTTATCTTTTGTCCCATGACTTATAGTCCTCGCTTTTTTTTAGTGATTTTAGTGGTAACCTTAGGCTTGGTGGCGGACCTGGTTGGGGTAGTTTGGGGCCCAGTCTGTGGCTTATCATCGCCACTATCTAATACAATTCTAAGATGCGCCATGGGGTGCTCAATACGGCCGTAAACTCCCTTAGCTCTTGGTCGGCCGCGCTTTAATTTAGGTCCCTGATCAACTCTTATTTCAGATACAACTAGCCCGGCGCTATTGAGACTGTAATTGTTCTCGGCATTAGCAATGGCACTCTTAAGTCCGGCCGATATCATACGAGCTGATTTTTGGGGCATATTTAACAATATCTCCTGGGCGCTTAAGGCTCGCTGGCCACGCACCATGTCAGCTCCAAGGCGAAGCTTTTGGGCAGATATTCTTAGGTATTTAATGTTTGCAGCTACTTTCATAATAATTCCTTACGACTTCCCTTCAGCTTTGGCTAGCTTTCCGCCATGGCCTCTAAATTTACGGGTAGGAGCAAACTCGCCAAGCTTGTGACCAACCATATTTTCGGTAAGCAGTACTGGCGTATGAACCTTGCCATTATGCACAGCGATTGTTTTGCCGACCATCTCTGGACTAATAGTGCTGGCTCTAGACCATGTTTTAATAATAGTCTTGTCATTAACTTCTAGAGCCATAATCTTTCTTAAAAGTTTTGAGTCAATAAATGGTCCCTTTTTGCTTGATCGGCTCATTTAATTCCTTCCCTTCCCGCGGCCACGAATAATCATAGCGCTAGTTGATTTACGACGACGTGTCTTGAGCCCCATAGCTACCTTACCCCATGGAGTACGAGGAATTCGTCCTGGCCCACTGAGACCTTCACCACCGCCCATAGGGTGATCGGACGGATTCATAGCCTTACCTCGTACTGATGGTCGGCGACCCATATGGCGCTTCCTGCCAGCCGATCCGATAGTAATATTTTGGTGGTCGGCATTACTAACCTGGCCAACTGTAGCCATACATTCTGCCAAAATAAGTCGAACCTCACCAGATGGTAACTTAATTTGAGCCCAGCCATCTTCACGGGCTGCAAGCTGAGCCTTAGCCCCAGCGCTACGGGCTAGCTGACCGCCACGGCCAGGCTGCATCTCAATATTACAAATAGTTGAGCCTATAGGAATATCCTTAAGCTTAAGTCGGTTACCAGACTTAATTTCAGCTGTAGAGCCAGAGGCTACAAACTTACCAACCTTCATATCAGCAGTGGCTAAAATATAGGCCTTACTGCCATCTTCAAGCCTTAAAAGGGCAATGTTAGCTGAGCGATTAGGGTCATACTCAAGTGCTATAATTTCGGCTTTTAGGGCACTAGCGAACACAAAATCAACCAATCTATAGGCCCGTTTGGCTCCGCCGCCACGATGCCTAGTGGTAATTCTTCCTTGATTATTGCGCCCCGCTTGCTTGGCTAGAGGAACTGTTAGGGATTTTTCTGGCTTCTTCTTAGTCAGGTTAGAAAAGTCTGTAACACTCATATTTCTACGGGCTGCAGTATTGGGCTTAAGTACTCGAATTGCCATTACTTCTTTTTCTCCTCTTCAGGTAGCGCAAATACAGCTATCTTTTGGCCTTTTTTAATGGTTACGTAGGCCCGCTTGATGTCTTTCCGCTGGCCCACAACTCCCTTAAATTTCTTAACCTTGCCCTTAATCACGGCTACCCTAACTTGCGTTACATCTACCTTGAATTGAGCCTTAACGGCACTAGCTAGGAGTGGCTTATTGGCGGCCTTATTAACATCAAAGATATATGTGCCCTTGGTTGCTAAACTCATACTCTTCTCGGTAATTACTGGTTTTAATATAATTGTTGTCATTTGGTCTCTCCAGCAGTCTTAGTGAGTCGTGAGGATCCCTTAGTAGAGCCAAGCCAGGCTCCTAGCTCGGCTAGCCCCTCGCTATCAATAATGATTACGTCGGCATCAAGAACTGCCGCAACGTTAAGCTGCTTGATGGAAATGAGTCTAATACCAGGGATATTGCGTGCTGATGCTTTGAATTTATCGTTTAGTTTGGCGGCAGCAATTAAAATAAAGCCTTCGGCTCCAATTTTATCAATCATCTCCACGACTTTACTGGTCTTGTAGTCGGTAGCCGAGAAAGCTTCAATAATCTTAATATTTTCTACCTTCAAGCTAAGTGCCTGCTTGAGGCTAGATCGAATCATGCTCTTGGGCATATTCTTAGTATAATTTTCATTGCCAGTAGGCCCAAAAGCCACACCACCATGGCGCCAAATAGGGTTACGACTAGATCCAAACCGCGCGCGACCTGTTCCCTTTTGCTTCCAAGGCTTGCGTCCACCACCAGAAACCTCGCCCCTGGATAGAACCTTGGCGTTATTAGTTCGGATATTAGCAAAAAATCTATTATAGGCAATTTTAAGCTGGTCATGGTTGGC
>JBCLLP010000012.1:0-13749 GCA_039738615.1 Candidatus Saccharimonadia bacterium | reverse complement strand
CCTGCTTCCCACTAATTGACTCAAGGGCTGAGCTAATTGTGTCACCATAAAACTTCCCACCAATACTCCTACCATAAGCCTCTGGGACTTTTCCTCGCCAATAAAAAAACAGCCAATAGTTGATCCAGCTACAATTACCAAAAAAATTACATCAAAACCTATAATCATTTTATTATCCTTATTGTTAATTTATTATAGGCTTAATTTGGTGGTATTGTAAATTACCAAAAACGACGTTTGGGGGTTGTTTTTTCTATTTCTTCTAATAGGTTCTTTTGTTGGCCACTAAGTTTGGTGGGAATACTAACCTCGGTAAAAATAATATGATCTCCTCTTTGGTCGGAATCAACTATTGGCATACCCTTACCGCTAAGCTTAAATATTTTATTTGGCTGAGTGCCTGCGGGTATCTTTAATATCACTTCGCCAGTAATGGTTTCTACCGGATATTCAGTGCCGAGAGCGGCTTGTACCATATCTATCTTAATTTTAGTAATTATATTGTTGCCTTCTCTCTCAAAGCGCTTATCTGATCGCACCTGAACTTGTACGTATAAATCTCCCCTGTTGCCTTGCTGGTTTATCTCGCCCTTTCCCTCTAGCTTAATTGCTTGGCCAGTAGCTATCCCTGCAGGTATTTTAATTTTGACATCCTCTTGCTTGCGGCCACCATTCTTATGGTCAGCAACCCTCATGCTAATCTCCTTAGTAGCTCCCTTAATTGCTTCGTCAAAATCTATTGTTAGGACCACCTCTACATCCCTTGTGCGATTGCTACCACCCCTAAAAAACATATCAAAAATATCATTAATTCCCCCGCCTCCACCACCTCCGAAATCAAACCGTATCTCGTTGGGGTCAAAGCCTTGCCCGCCAGCAAAGCCACCAAACCCTCCATAAGGATTACCACCGCCGGCCTGCTCGCCGCGAGCAGAGTGTCCAGATTGGTTGTATGCTTGCCGTTTAGTAGAGTCCTTGAGGACTTCATAGGCTTCATTAGCTTCCTTGAATTTGGTCTCATCACCACCTCTATCTGGATGAAGCTGTACGGCCTTTTTTCTAAAGGCTTTTTTAATTTCATCCTCAGTAGAGGACTTATTTACCCCTAACACTTCATAGTAATCTCGCTTATTGTCCATAATGGCTAGCCCCTAGCTTCATTAACGCTATTATAGGCACTTATAATATCTCGGCGATTGTAGGTAATGGTGTTATCTACATTTGCTGCAACGGCTTTATTGATACTCCCAGACATCGCTACGTATGTAATTGTATGGCCTCGTTGAGCTACTACCCTCAAGGCTGGGATAATATCTGAATCCGAGCTAGCAATCACAAAATGCATTTTTTGTTTTTCATAAGATAATTGGACCATATCTACCGCTAATCTCACATCAACGCCTTTTTCCTGGAATACGACCCCTTCTCTTTTGAGCCGGGCTTTAAGATTACCAGCAGTGATAAAGGTAATTTTTTGTTCCTCAAGCCATTTACCCCAGACTAGTTTATGCTCCATCATTTTTTTAGAAGCTTCTAGGGCATCATCACCCATATCTTTTACAAGATGGGGTTTGGTCCCATAGTAGTAGATATTTATTGGTCTAGCATTAGCCTTAGTAGCTTCCACAAAAAGTGAAATCAAATCAAATTTAACTAGCCCAGCACGGTCAGCTACTAGCTTGGCTGGAATTAAAACTGACAGCAAACTATATAGGATATTCTCGCCATCTATAAAGATACTGGCAGGGATTGGTTGATGAGCGGGTTTTGGGCTATCTTTCATTTTTATTAAAGTCCTTTTAAAATTATTTTTGTTGGTTATTTGGCACCCTTGTCGTTGTCTACCACTTCCCCTTCTTGGGATTCTTTATCATCGTCTTTTTTATTAGACTCATCACTATCATGAGGTTTAGTTTCTGCTTCTTGAGCTTCCTCAGCTTCACTAGCATCAGAACCCTTTTCTGAATTTTTAGCTTCCTCGGCTTCTTGCTTGTACATTTGCTCACCAACCTTCATTAGCTTAGTGCTAAGATCTTCTGTAAGTTTTTTGAGCTCCTCGACGTCACCTGATTCAATCTTTTCCTTGAGAGCACTAACAGCATCTGTAATTGATTGCTTGTCCTCTTTATTAACCTTATCGCCAGCATCTGCTATGGTTTTCTCGGCAGTATAGATTAGTGTGTCAGCTTGGTTATGAGCATCCACTAGCTCTTTCTTCTTTTTGTCTTCCTCGGCATTGGCCTCGGCGTCTTCTTGCATCTTTTTAATTTCTTCATCACTCAAGCTACCACCACCCGTAATAGTTATCTTTTGTTCTTTTCCGGTAGCTTTATCTTTGGCCGAAACATTAACGATACCGTTAGCATCGATATTAAAACTAACCTCAATTTGTGGTACTCCACGTGGTGAAGGTGGAATACCGTCTAGCACAAACCTACCTAATGATTTGTTATCAATAGCCATTTCACGATTGCCCTGTAAAACATTTATTTCTACGCTTGTCTGGTTATCAGCAGCCGTGCTAAATACTTGGCTTTTGCTGGTAGGCACAGTAGTATTGCGCTCTATAAGCTTGGTACTAACTCCACCCAAAGTTTCAAGCCCAAGATTTAGGGGTGTGACATCAAGCAATAGTACATCCTTGACATCTCCACCAAGAACACCACCCTGGATAGCAGCGCCAATAGCTACTACTTCGTCAGGATTAACTCCTTGTAAAGGCTTTTTACCAAAAAACTCTTCTACCTTTTTCTGCACTAATGGCATACGGGTCATACCACCTACCAATATAATCTCATCAATCTTTTCCTTGGATATCTTAGCGTCGGCCAGAGCTTCTTTACAGGGTTTAAGAGTTTTCTCGACAAGCTCAAGTACGAGTTTCTCGAACTCGGCTCTACTGAGTGAAATATCTAAGTGCTTAGGGCCCTGGGCATCAGCAGTGATAAAAGGTATATTAACGCTGGATTCATTGGTGGTAGAAAGCTCAATCTTGGCTTTCTCGGCAGCTTCTTTGAGCCTCTGCATTGCAGGTTTGTCAACCTTAAGGTCAATACCTTGGTCTTTTTTGAATTCAGCAATCAGATAATCAATAAGCACCAAATCAAAGTCATCACCACCAAGGTGGGTATCGCCATTAGTACTCTTGACCTCAAACACACCATCACCAAGCTCTAGGACTGACACATCAAATGTGCCTCCACCAAGATCATAAACTACAACTTTTTCTTCTTTTTTCTTATCTAGTCCATATGCAAGAGCGGCGGCAGTAGGCTCATTGATGATTCGCTTTACTTCAAGCCCAGCAATCTTACCGGCATCTTTAGTAGCCTGGCGCTGAGCATCATTAAAGTAGGCTGGGACAGTTATAACTGCCTCAGTTACTGGCTGACCCAAAAACTTCTCGGCGTCAGCTTTAAGCTTACTTAATATCATTGCCGATACTTCTTCTGGGGTAAAGTCCTTATCACCCATTTTTACTTTTACGTGACCCTCGGCCTTGACTATTTGATAGGGCATTAAGTCAATATCTCTTTTAATCTCCGGGTCATCTATAGTTCGACCAATTAGACGCTTAACACTAAAAATGGTGTTGTCAGGGTTAAGTACTGCTTGGCGCTTGGCAGTCTGCCCCACTAGCCGTTCGCCATTTTTATTTATGGCTACTATGCTAGGAGTAGTCCTACCGCCTTCTGCATTCGCAATTATTGTAGCTTCGCCACCTTCCATAACAGCCATTGCTGAGTTTGTTGTTCCTAAGTCAATTCCAATTATTTTTCCCATATTATCTCCTTTATTTATTAGATTTATCTACTTGGTAATTATTACCGCCACTTACTTTAACCAGAGCTGGACGGACTACTCTTTCTCCAATCTGATAACCAGGAGTTATCACATCTATAATGATACCCTCCGGCTTATCAGATTGGACATGCTCAACTGCCTCATGAACATTATGGTCAAACTCTTCCCCTATGGGAGTGAGCTTTTTAATTTCTAGCTCGTCTAACTTCTGGGTTAGCTGTAAGCCTATATATTGCATTCCTTGGGCCCAGGAATTATCCTTAAGTTCCTGGGGCAAATGTGCGGTTGCCATATCAAAGTTATCTAGGGCTGGCAAAAGCTCCCCTAGAACTATTTCTTTAGCCCTGACCATAGTGCTGGCCTGCTCTTCGGTTTGGCGTTTTTTGTAATTCTCAAAATCAGCCTGTAGCCGTTGCAAAGCCGATGTAAGCTCAATAATTTGGGCCTGCTCATTAGCTTTTGGGTGAACTTTAATTTTCTTGGGTTTGGGGGTTTGCTTATTCATAATTATTGGCTAAATGCCTGCTGTAATGCCTTGCTTGTTCCATCTACTAAGTTTAATACCTTCTGGTAGCTCTGCCTAGTAGGCCCTACAATACCTATATAGCTACGGTCCGAATATGGACTTTTGAATTTATTGACAATCATAGTTAGCCCACTTGAGCGCGATATAGGGTTTTCTTGGCCTATATATACCTGCATATTGTCTATATCAGCACTGGCTAACCAGCCCTGCATAGAATCTAGGAATTTGGCTGCCTGGCTAACCTGTGCGATATCTAAAAATTCTGGCTGGCTAAAAAGCCGATTCATGCCATGAAAATATACCGAGTCGCTGAGTGTAGCAAAAGTCATATTGCCTGTCATATCGCTAAGTGTTTCAGCTGCAATCTTAATGGCACCATCGGTGCGATCCTTAAAGCTATCCACACGCTTTGAAATAGTCTGCATACTCCTATCAGAAATTGCTCCTATATCACTTATACTATTTACAAAATACCTGTACCCTGCATCTGTTGGTATGCGACCAGAGGAAACATGGGGCTGGTATATATATTTTTGGTTTTCCAGAGCTGACATTTCGCCACGAATAGTAGCAGAGCTCAATCCAAAATAATTAGCTAACTCACGAGAGCTAACTGGCTCAGCACTATCAGCGTAGAGCCTTACAATTTCGGCAAGGATGTTGTTTTGTCGTTGGGTCATATTACTAAAGCTAATCACTAGTACTATTAGCAGTTGCTACAGTAGAGTGCTAGCTAATAGTATTGTATTAAATTAGCACTCTATTGTCAAGAGTGCTAATTTAACAATTTTGTTCTTAATCCAAATTAGCTAATTGCGTTTTAGTAGTACCATAAAAGCTTCTGGTGGGATATCCACCTTGCCTACCTTCTTCATCCGCTTTTTGCCCTTTTTCTGCTTATCAAGTAACTTATTTTTGCGGCTAACATCGCCACCATATAGCTTGGCTGTGACATTCTTACTCATAGCTTTAATGTTTTGGCGACAGAGTATTTTACCACCAATTGCAGCTTGCAGACTAACCTCAAAGAGCTGGCGGGGAATAACATCCTTGAGTTTTTTTACAACTGAGTTTCCTATACGATCCGCCTCTAGCCGATGCACAATAACACTCAGGCTATCTACTGGCTCCCCTGCTACCAGTATATCTACCAGTACTAAATCCTCAGTGCGATACTCGCTAAGATCGTAGCTAAATGAGCCATAACCAGATGTCGTGCTTTTAAGATTGTCATAGAAATCCGTTAATACATTAGCCATAGGTGCCTCAAAGCTCACAAGTGCCAGCCCTTCATCGATATAATTAAGATTGGATTGGTGGCCCCTAATGGATGTTATAAGCTTAATAACATTACCCACAAATTGCGATGGCACCACAATCTCACCTTTCATCCAGGGCTCTTTTATTTCCTGGATTAGTGCCATATCGGGCAATTCGCTAGAGCTTTTAATGTCTAGCTCCTCACCTTTAGTGGTAATAACCCTATAATCTACGCTGGGATTGGTAACTATTAGGCTTAATCCATATTCTCGCCCTAGGCGCTCCTTGATAATCTCTAAGTGTAAGAGCCCTAAAAACCCGACCCTAAACCCAAACCCCAGCACCATAGATGTTTCAGGGGTATATTCTAGGGCAGAATCATTAAGGGAGAGTTTTTCAAGGGCGTCTTTTAGCCCCTGATAATCCTCGGAGCTGGTGGGATAAAACCCAGCATAAACATACGGCCGGACCTTCTTATAGCCAGCTAGCGCAACTGATGCTGGCTGAGCCTTGGAGGTAACTGTATCACCCACCCTCGCATCGGCTGTGGTCTTGAGGTTAGTTACAATATAGCCTATCTGCCCACAGGCTAAATCAGCATCTGCTGACATTGTGGGGCTAAAGTGTCCGCATTCAAGTGCGATTATTTCTTTTTGAGAGGCGACCATCACTAGCGGCTGATTCTTTTTAAGACTACCATCCATTACCCTGACATAGAGTATTACTCCCCTATATTCATCATAGATAGAATCAAACACCAACGCCCTTAGTGGGGAGGCTTCAATGCCCCTAGGTGGAGGTACCATTTCTACAACCTTATCTAGAAGCTGGTCTATATTGGTGCCCCCCTTGGCAGAAATCCTAATAATTTCATCGGCCTCGCAGCCTAGCAAACTAGCAATCTCATCGGCTGTCTTCTCAGCTTCGGCAACAGGAAGGTCAATTTTATTGATAACGGGGATAATAACTAGGTTAGCCTCTAGCGCCAAATATACATTAGCTAGTGTTTGAGCTTGAATGCCTTGGCTGGCATCAACTACCAGTATCGCCCCCTCGCACGCGGCCAGACTTCTGCTAACTTCATAGGTAAAATCCACATGGCCTGGCGTATCAATTAGATTAAGCTTGTAGTCTTTCCAGGCCATCCTAACTGGCTGGAGTTTGATAGTAATGCCCTTTTCTCGCTCCAAATCCATTTGATCAAGTAGCTGGGCCTTCATATCACGCTTTAAGACTGTGCCAGTAATCTCAAGCATTCTATCAGCTAGGGTGCTCTTGCCATGATCTATATGAGCAATAATACAAAAATTACGAACCTTATCCACGGTGTATGACCTTACTAAAATTGCGCCTTACAATTCTAGAGACGGTGTTTATCTCATGCACGCGTAAAACCTTGGAAACCAAGAAATACACGCTCAAGCCTACCAAACAAATTAGTGTAAAGTCTGGGGCTAATTGCATAAACCCTACCTCATTTTTATAAATTGGGAACCAATATCGCACCATAACATGCATCACGCTGGCCATAGCTGCTGAAGCCAAAGTAATTTTAAGAGCGGATTTGAATAGTGATGCTACCCCAAAGTCGCCCATCTTAATCCGTAATAGACCCAGTAGAATAATTAATTGTACAAGACCCGATATTGACAATGCTAGTCCTAAGCCCTGCACTCCATAGACCCTAGCTAGAGGAATACTAATGGCCACATTAAAAACTATCATAGCAAGGCTTACAAATAATGGGGTTTTGGTGTCTTCTAGCGCATAGAAGAATCTGGCCACCATATAAAAAAGGCTTAGGGCGATGATTGATCCAGCCAGCCAGCCTAGTGTGTCGGCAGTAGTTTGATCACTAAATCCAAATAGTATCCTGACTATATACCCACGCATTACAAAAGCTATAAAGGCCGATGGAATCACCAAAAACATCAGCAGGCCCAAGTCCCTTACTATGGCTCTGGGGAACTTAGAGCGGTCTTTGCTATTTGCTGCTCCTATCAAACTCGGGAAGAATGCTGTGCTCATTGCTGCCCCAAAAAGTACCACAGGTACATTTTTTAGATTGTTAGAATAGTAATAAGACGACAAACTACCAGATGACAAATTAGAGGCAATAGCAGTCTGAATAATCCAATTAACTTGATCGATTCCTAGGTCCAGGGACCTAGGAATCATTAGCCTAATAACCTTAAGTACGCCTTTATTAGCAAATTTCATTGTAAATTGATACTTGAACCCAAGCCCGAATGCCCCAACAAATTGTAGTAATGCCTGCATAGCCGTACCTACTACCACTCCTAGAGCTACCCCATATATTGGCTCATTCATAAAAAGCTTACTAAAGAACAAGATACCAATAATAATCCCCACATTATAAAAGACACTAGACATCGCATAAATTAAGAACCGATTGAATGACTGCTGGATAGCACCAAAGATACTAGAGATAACAAAAAATAGTGGAGCTGCCAGCATAATTCTGGTAATATTTACGGTCAAGTCGTGCCTATAAGTATCAAAGCCCGGGACCATAACACTTACCAGAGGTCCTGCAAATATAAAAGCGCCAATACTAGCTACTCCAATTGCCAAAAGCAAAATATTTAATAACGAATTAGCGACTACCCAGGCTTCTTTCTGTTGTTTTTTCTCGAGGTAGCCAATGAACACAGGTATAAATGATACCGCAAAAGCGCCTGATACAATTAATGTAAAGAGCAGGTCTGGAATACGAAACGCTGCCGTATAAGCATCGGCTTGGGCGCTGACTCCAAAGTTACTGGCTAGTAACCTGTCTCTAAATAACCCCAGTACCCTGCTTAAAAAATAAGATAGTGATATCAAAAAAGCAGCCACCCCCATAGTGTGCGTCTTATTTAGCCTGTTTAATATATTTTTCACTAGTGTCCTATTATACTACCAGATTAAATAGTAATAAATCATACATCAACCGAACGCCTGGAATATAGTCCATATGTTGGTTATGTAGAATTATATTATTCAATACTTAGGCAGGTTTATTAGCAAGCTTTTTAGTTGTACTTTTTGGGAAAGATTTAGTGGTGCCCAGTAGCTTATCAAAATCCTTCCCTTCAATAGTTTCCTTCACTAACAGAGTGCTAGCGATAGTATCTAGCTTTTTGCGGTGTTTAGTTAATGTTTTCTCCGCTACTATTGAGGCTTCGTTAATAATACTCTCCACTTCCTTATCTATCTTAGTAGCCATCTCCTCTGAGTACTGACGGCCCTGACTTAATGATCGGCCAAAAAACGCCATACCATCTTCATTACCAAAGAATCGGTTCTTGAGTGATTTACCCATACCATACTCGGTGACCATTCTACGAGCCAAGCCATTGGCGTGTTTTAGATCACTCTCCGCGCCAGTAGTAATGTTGTCTTCTCCAAAGATTATTTTCTCGGCAGTTCGACCACCTAGCGACATAGCTATATCATCCCTAAAATCGGCCAGTGAGTGTAGGTACTTGTCTTCTAATGGCAGGCTCCAAGTAACTCCACCGGCCATGCCACGACTAATAATAGAAACCTTATGCACTGGATGGCAATTAGGCAGCAAGTGCCCCAGGAGTGCGTGTCCAGCCTCATGATAGGCGGTGATTCTCTTTTCTTTATCGTTTAGTATATGACTCTTGCGTTCCGGCCCAAGAGCAATTTTCTCGACTGCTTCATGAAAATCTGCCTGAAAGATTTTCTTACGATTCGAGCGAGCTGCGAATATAGCTGCTTCGTTGGCAATATTAGCCAAATCGGCACCTGACACTCCGGGAGTTTTGCGGGCAATTTCCTTGAAGTCAATATCATTATCTAGGGGTTTTTTGAGTGAATGAACTTCTAATATTTCCTCACGAGCCTTCATATCTGGCAGGTCAAGCGTTACGCGCCTATCAAACCGGCCGGGTCTTAGTAGCGCTGGGTCCAGGACATCAGGGCGATTAGTGGCAGCCATAACAATCACATTAACGCCTTGCTCAAAGCCATCCATCTCAACCAAGATTTGATTCAAGGTCTGCTCGCGTTCATCGTGGCCTCCGCCGTGGCCAGATCCACGCTGTCTGCCAACTGCATCAATTTCATCGATGAATATAATACAGGGTGAGTTTTTCTTGGCTCGCGCGAATAAATCACGGACTCGGCTAGCACCCACACCAACAAACATTTCTACAAACTCCGACCCAGAAATACTAAAAAACGGTACGTCAGCCTCGCCAGCCACAGCTCTCGCTAGTAAGGTCTTACCTGTTCCTGGGCTACCAAATAACACGACGCCCTTGGGTATCTTTGCGCCCAAAGCTTCAAACTTACTAGGATACTTTAAGAACTCTACTATTTCTTCTAACTCAACTTTTGCTTCCTGAACTCCAGCAACATCCTTGAACTTAACTTTATTTTTTTCCATACCAAACACTCGCGCCTTGGATTTACCAAAGCTCATAGCTTGGTTATTGCTACCCTGAGCTTGACGCATAATAAAATAAAAGAAGCCAACAATTAGGATAATAGGAAGTATGGCTAGGGCTATATCAAACCATCTATTAGCGCCACTATCAGGATTTTTGGCCTCAACCTTAACCTTGTTATAATCTACGCCAAAATCACTAAGGCTCTTAAAAGACTCCTTGTAGGACTTTTGGGTAGTGCCATCTTTGAGCTTGACGGTAATTTCATCGCCAGACACTTGTATTAGCTCTACTTTGTCTTGCTTGACTTCATCTAGGACGGTGCTAAAAGGAACTTCGATAGGTTCCTTAGCGAGAGGCGAGCCATTGCCCATGAATACTACTAAACTCAATAGCACTGCTAAAGCAATAACACCATACCAAACATTCTTAGGGATTTTTTTCATATTACCTCACAATTTAAATACTGATAATTACTGGTGGATTCACCAAAAAACCTTCTATCCTTGACTAAGTTTGGAACCCAGACAATTTGATTGGACGCAGTTACCACCACTGGCCAGAGCTCTCTTAGATGCCGTGGCACCTTGGCATCCACAAAGACATCCTGTAGCTTCTTGGTGCCTTTCATACCCACAGGCTGGACTCTGTCTCCGGCTTGCCTGTACCGCACATAAAGCTTCTGGTTGGCGACCTTAACGCCCTTATTGCCTTTGCTACTAATGGCTATGTGGAATAGCTTATTATCAAAAGGCTTACTAGAACTTAAGATATGCAAACTTTCATCGGATTGCTGTTGCTGTTTAAACTCACGACGGCTAGAAGTGATTACAAACTTATCATAGGTGTTAATCAGTTGCAAGCTACCAGGCAAGGACATTTGGGATCCAGCCTTTGAGCTATTGATGAAAGTTAGCGCTTTGGCGATACTAACCTTGGATAGCCCATGGACTGGGGTGATGCGCTTAACCATAAAAACAAACAAGTTTGTTTGGATACTACCAGGTAAGCTAGTGAACTTTTTAGTATCTAGCTGGACTGAGTGTTGGTCTTCGTAATCAACCAGGCCTTCGGCTACTCTATGTAGGCCTTGATTGATTTTTTTATTAACGCTAGCTAGGGCTGCCAGTCTTCGGTTCATATTGTGCCAAAAACTCCTATATTTGATACTGCCTTGGGGCAATAATATATTTCGGACAAAATTACGGCTATAGCTCAAATCGCTGTTAGTGCTATCCTCACGGTATAGCAGTGCTTGGAGATTAGCAAAGACAATGATTTCGGACTTAGAAAACGGCAAAAGTGGTCTAATAATGCTTCCCCTCCTAGACTTTAAGGCTACCATACCCTCTCTGTCGGCGCCTCTAATGGTATTGAATATAGCTGTCTCCAGGAAATCGTTATTATGATGTCCGGTAGCAATATAATCAAACCCTGTATCTTTACGAATATTTTCTAAAAAATCATATCGACCTTTGCGCAAGGCAGCCTCTGAATAGTCACTATCTTCATACTTGCCCAAATATAAGGGATAGCCATAGTCCTCACTAAGTTCACCCACTAGTAGCGCGTCCTTGGTGGCATCGGCTCGCATTCCGTGATTATAGTGGGCTACAGCCAGCTCCCAGCCATACTGATGGCTCAAATTATGAAGCAAATGCAATAATACCGCCGAATCCACACCACCAGAAACTGCAATTAGTATCTTGCTGTGCGGTGGGAGTAGGTCGCTTTCTTGAAGATGACTGTGGAATTGCGTAAGCATAGTACTATTGTAGATGAAAATAACAAAAATAACGATACAATAGGAGCCTACCATTGACTATTTATCAGATAGAGGTTAAAATAATCATTGCGTATCGCGGGGTAGAGCAGTCTGGTAGCTCGTCAGGCTCATAACCTGGAGGTCGCAGGTTCGAATCCTGCCCCCGCTACCAATTGAGCATTATTTGAGAATATTATAAATACATATATATTTGGCTGGGTAGCTCAGTTGGTTAGAGCGCGGGACTCATAAGCCTGAGGTCGGAGGTTCAAATCCTCCCTCAGCCACCAATAATAATACTAGCTACATCAAGATCCATCATAATCAAAATGAAATGGGTCTTTTTTAATTGCCAAACAAGAACAGCCACCACTGCTGGTAATTAGGCTTTTCAGCTAAGGATTGCTGATCGGATTTTAATACAATAGCTGTTGGTACTATCTCGCTGGGCTGGGTTCGTTTGTCATCCTTTATGACTACCACCGACTCCCCTGGTGCTGCTACATTGAGCTTTTCACGAGCGAGCTTTTCTCGGTATGAATCAGTTTTATAGTAGGTTATTTTGTAGCCCAAGTTATCTATTTGGCCCTCTAGCCTGGCTATTTGGTTCTCAAGCTCATCGGTCTTACTCCGAAGCTGGTAATTACTGCTAGACTCATTGGCTAGTATCGCAAACATATAGACCCCCAATATCAAGCCAGCCCATAACGCGATGCTGCTATAATTAAAAAATTTCTTCATAGCTTTATTTTACCAAAGTAATAATCTCTTCATGGTATTTAATAGGTTCTTTTTGGCTGTAATCAAGAACTATATCGCTCAGCTGCAGGTATTGATTGAATTTGGGCAACCCCAGCCAGCCAATTCTGGCCACAGCAATAGTGTCATTACATCCGCTATTGGCATATATATAGCCACGCCGCTTAGTGACTTTTCCATGGTGGGTGTGGCCTAGTACTAGGGCTGTAAAATTATTGGACTGGTGGTACTTATCTACCTTGGACATATAACTAGCTCCCCCGCCTAATGTCAGTCCTCCAATAACCCTTACCATCCAATCCATCATTATGAGCACCACCCAGCCTAGAGCTAGTACTATTAGCTGGGCATAAATGTAGCGAGTATCTTGCAACAAAACTGCCATAAATGTGGATAGCATAATAACTAACGGCACCACATATGGCACTACTAGCTTGTAGCCTAGGTTGCCTATGACATAGCCTGCTAGCAGAGCTCGATCCACCCCATTGCCTAAGCCAATAAATAAGCTGGGTAAGTATTGTTCTAGCATAGGGAGCGTTTTTTGAACAAGTTTTTTGCCTTTCGGCTCACCTACTGCTGCAGTTTGACTATAAGGATCATACTCATGGCCGTGCTCTACTCTGATTGTTTTACGGCCAATCTTAAAGTCTATCGCACTTGTTAGCTCGGCCTGCCACTGATTATGAACTATTGCCCGATCATTAGCGCTCGCTAGTAGCAAATCATCATGGTTACCGACCGTATAGATGACCCTGTGCGATTTATTGCGGGCAAAGCTAGTAATAGCTTCAGTAAGCCCACTAAAGCCCGCTATGATATCAGAGACAGTTTGGTCGGTTTGCTCCCATAGCTCAAATATATCACCGTTAAGCACCAATATAGCGTCCTTTTTGCTAGAAAGCTCACGAATACGGCTAACCAGTGAGTTTTGGATAATTACCAGCTCACTAGTGATGGGTAGCCGTAAATGAATATCACTAACTATCATAATACGGTCTGACTTGGTTATATTAATTTCTAATAGTTTAGCTAGCATTACCACTTAATATTAGGGTTAAATAGCAAATCTGTCTATGAGCTGGGTATAATTCCCCACTCATACATATGCAGGGATCCAGCTGGATCTAGATAAAACCTAAATACAAATGTGCCATTGGCATTGGTAGTTTTGGCCTTTAGTGTGCCTTGCAGGGTGATGGTATTTCTTTCTA
>JBCLLP010000011.1:0-15873 GCA_039738615.1 Candidatus Saccharimonadia bacterium | reverse complement strand
ATATAGCGCATGGTAGGAAGGTTTCTAATAACATGGCTAGCTAACTTTATTGGGTTACTACTAGCCTCAATATTTTTCAGTGGCATAAATGCTAGCGGGTTTTGGGTAATCGCTATTGCTAGTCTAATTTTTGGGATAGTCAATGCTGTCTTAAGGCCTGTGCTGGTAATACTAAGCCTACCAGCGATAGTAATAACACTAGGCTTTTTTAGTTTGATTATTAACGCCCTCTTACTCTACATTACTAGCTTAATTTATAGGCCATTTCATGTAAACTCCATAGGGTCTGCTATAGCCACAGTAATTGTGGTGTGGGTTGCTAACTATGCCATGAGCCTTATAATAGACAAGGAGGATAAATGAAAAGTTTTTTACAGTATTTATTAGTAATTATATCAGTACTTATCACTATGTCTGTATTAATGCAAAATCAAGGCTCCGGGCTAGGTACTGCATTCGGAGGTGAGTCTAATTTTTATAGAACCAAAAGGGGAACCGAAAAGTTTTTATTTTATGGAACAATCGTGCTAATAGTAGGCTTTGTAGCTAGTATTATAGGGTTATTAATTATTAAGTAATGAGTTCATACTCTGGATTTACACTTCATAGGAAATTTCGCCGATGGAGGCGAGATGCTAAGCTTTGGCGTTCCTGGTCAGTGAATTATCTTAATCGTCACATATTTGGTAGCTGGCAAAAGCTTGGAAGTTTTCGCTGGGTGTTTGCGTCATGGGTATTTATCGTACTTATTTCGCTCTGGGGTCTAGTAGCTCAAATTCAGGGACTAGGAGAAATAAACCGCATCAGTGGCGCTGTAAAAGGGGGAATTTACCGTGAGGCGATTCTTGGCCAAGTGAAGAGTGTTAACCCGTTATATCCCGATAATTCAGCTACAGAAGATATTATAAGCCTAGTATTTAGTGGTCTAACTAAGATAAATGGCAATAGAGAGCTAGTCCCTGATCTAGCCGAAAAGTGGGAGATATCTGCCGACCGTAAAATCTATACATTTTATCTAAAACCAAATCTTAGCTGGCAGGACGGCACCAGGCTAACCACCAAAGATATTGCCTTTACCATTAATAGGGTTCAGAACCCTGATACTCGTAGCCCATACGCAGTAAATTGGAATGGCGTAAAATATGATGTCATTGATGATAATACTATAAAGTTTATCTTGCCCAGCAGTTATGGAAATTTTTTAGTCAATACAACGCTTGGGATATTGCCCATACATAAGCTTGTGAGTGTTGAGCCAGCTAATTTAAGATCCTATGAGTTTAACCAGCGACCAGTAGGGAGTGGGCCATACAAGCTTGATCTTCTAGAAGTTGATAGTACAGTCATTAACTTAGTCGCTAATGACAAATATTATATCCATCAGCCCTATATACCTAAAATTCGCATTGAGCTATTCCAGTCATCCCAGGAAATGCTAGACGCACTAACGCGCAAACAAGTTGACGCTATCTCGACTGTACTTCCAGGAGACGTCGCCACCATAGATAAGATAGTGGGAGTCAAACACTATAAATTAGGGCTACCAGCATATGTTGGCGCGTTTTTTAATTTACGTAGTCCAGCTCTTGCCAATCAAGACCTAAGAAAAGCATTAGCGTATGCCACTAATAGGCAGGTCATTATTAACAATATTTTACATGGAGAGGCAGCGCCGGCCTATTTTCCGATACCTGCCGGCTATCCTGGGTTTAACCCCACCGCACTCAAGTATAAGCCCGATGAGACTAAGGCACAGGAGTATTTTAATAAGTCGGCAGTAGGTAAAACTAATCTTAGGTTAGTAACCTTGAATAATTCTGTTTATGAGAACGTAGCTAATGCACTGGCTGATAGCTGGAGGAGGCTAGGGTTAAATATTGAAGTCATAACTACTAGTAGCGTAGAGCTACAGCAGAACTATATTAGAAGCCGTAACTATGACATATTACTCTACGGTCAAAACCTCGGCATAGATTCTGATGTGTATAGCTTCTGGCATTCTAGCCAAGTTGATGACCCAGGGTTAAATATATCGTTATATAAAAACCCAGAAGCCGATAAATTACTTGAGTCTGGGCGACTCGCTAAAGATCCTGGCTACAAGGCCACCAGATATTCAAGTTTTGTTGAGACATGGGCTAAGGATGTCCCAGCAGTAATTATCTATAGTCCTTATTATAATTATGTCCAGAGCGATGTAGTTAAGGGATTTGATGCTAAAAAAGTCCTAGAGCCAAGTAATAGATTTTATAATATTTATGATTGGTATTTTACTAATCTTTAGCTACTTAGAATAATAAAAGTTGTTCCCGGTATCACTTTTACGATCCCAATTAAATTCTGGGCGTAGTAGGTACCAGATGCTGTGATAAGCATCAATGCCAGCTTTTTGGTATTCGTAAGTTGGTTGGTTGGTTGTTTCGATATTATTATTTGTCCTAGTTAGCTTAGCTCCTTCTGGAACTCCTTCTATAGGCCTTAGGCAAAATGAAACATCTAGGGGAATAGTAATACTAAAGCGTCCCTCGGCGTCAGTAGTAACAGTTTTATCCGAGATGCAGGTTTGTATTTTAAGGTTGGCTAGTGGAAGATCGTTATAAGAGGCACGACCACTTACCAGTACATTGTAGGATCCAGAGGGGGTGCCAAATGGATTAGCTGGTAATGGTGCGGCGGTAGGGAGCCCTGGCTGGCTATTAACGTCGATAGTTTGGGATCCAGCTTCTGCAAAGGTAGTGTTCTTAATCCAGCAGCGGTAGCTGCCATTCCAGGGTTGAGTGCCTCTAGCAGCGAATGTATTATTAAAGGCCATTTCCTGTATATCGCCCGGCGCCAGGTAAGCCTGAGGGTACTGGGCGGCAAGCTCAGGTCCCACTGCTCCACGCCAGGTTCTAACATCATATTGGTATTTACCCGTATGTCCACTTGGACTTGTACGGTCATAGCGCCCGCCAGATTCACAATATCCGATACGGTCTCGCCAATAGTCTGGGTCAGTATTAAAGACGGGTATGGCACTATAAGCAAAGCTCCGATAGACTAAAAATAACCCAGCAATTACAAACACAGCTATAAACCCTAATACGACAGGCTTGTTCTTAGAGAGAGAAAAATGTTTATTTGATGATACTGATGATTTTAGATTACTTTTATTCATAACTACTATATATAGTATATATCTTTTTTAATAAGTCAATTTAGGGCTTTTTAATATGTCATAAAATTGTTATGCTATTATTATGGCTAATTTTTTAAAAGACCTAAAAGATAAAATTCAAGGCGATATAAAAATAGATAAGAAGACTCTAGATTATTTTTCTACAGACGGTAGTGTATTCACGCTTAACCCGAAGCTAGTAATCTACCCACTAAATGAAATGGATGTAATTGAAACAGTCAGGGCTTTCCACTTTAGAGCTAACGAGGGAAAGCCACTTAGTCTTACTAGTAGGGGAAAAGGTACAGACCAAGGGGGAGGATCTTTAAGTGAAGGAGGCATACTTGTATTCCCCGCACACATGAGAAAGATTATTAGTGTTGATCAGGATTCCATATCAGTCCAGCCCGGCGTAATATATTCTCATCTTCAGTCAGTCCTGCATAGCCACGGAAGGTTTTTGCCACCTTACCCCGCCAGTATTGATTTCTGTTCTATCGGTGGCGCAGTAGCTAATAACTCAGCTGGAGAAAAAACCATTAAATATGGCTCAACCAGAAATTATATTAAAAGCCTCAGGGTGGTATTGAGCAATGGCGACTTAATAGAAACTCGACGATTGAATAAGAAAGAGCTTAAAGCAAAGAAACAGCAACAGGACTTTGAAGGTGAAATTTATCGCACCATTGATGAATTACTTGAAAATAATCATCAACTTTTAGCTAATAGTAGGCCAGGAGTTAGTAAAAACTCTGCTGGGTATGATTTGTGGGATATTAAATCTAAAGATGGATCGTTTGATTTGTCACAGTTATTTTGTGGCTCGCAGGGCACGCTAGGTATCATAACAGAGATGACACTCTATCATGAGCAGCGTAATACTAATACCTTCCTAGCTGTTGGATATTTTGATTCCCTTGAGTCAATGACTCAAGCTACGCAACAAATATTACCCTTGGTACCTAGCGCAATGGAGATAGTAGATAGGAATGTCCTGGAGTTCGTTCAAGATAAGAAACCTACAATGCTAGAGGGAATATTGCCAGATAAAATGCCAGAAGTAATTATGCTTGTAGAGTTTGATGATAAAAAACCAAAATTACAGCACAAAAAAGGAGCAAAAGCTCAGGCAATCCTTGAGTCCCTTGCATTTGAAACTCGAATCGCCCATAGCAAGCATGAGCAAGATATGCTCTGGATGCTCCGCAGGCGGGCAGCAGCTCTAATGTGGATGTCTGATGCACCCAAAAAAAGTCTGCCTATCATTGAGGATGGATCAGTTCCTGTTGAGTATATGGCTGATTTTTTGAAAGAAGTATATGCACTTTTAGCTAAGTATAATGTAGGTGAGGTAATGTGGGGTCATGCCGGCAATGCCAATTTTCATATTCAGCCCTTACTAGACCTCTCTAATTTAAGAGACAGGCACAAGGTGTATCAAATTACTGACGAATTTTATAAGCTTATCAATAAATATCATGGCAGTACTTGTGCGGAACACAACGATGGTATTATTAGGGCACCCTACCTAAAAGGAATGTTTGGAACGGAGGTATATAATATTTTCAAAGACGTTAAGACCCTCTTTGATCCTAACAATTTTTTAAATCCACCTACCAAAATGGGCGCCACCAAAGAATTTGGTATGGTTCATCTGCGTAAAGAATACTCAATGTCACATTTGGCCGATCATTTACCGGGGCTTGGATCTTTTCATTAGGCTTACAAAGGATACTAATTTAAGATATAATTACTCAGGTTACTAGCCTCTCAAACAAATTTTGGGGAGCTAATAAACTTAAGTAAATAGGCCGCGGTGGTGGTTCGCTGGATAGCGAATGGTAATCGCGCTAGCTATCGAGCGCTAAGCGAGTAGTAGTTATTAGGCTAGTTTAGCCCCTCAAACGAATTTTGGGGAGCTAATAAACTTAAGTAGGTAGGCCGCGATGGTGGAATTGGTAGACACGCTAGCTTGAGGGGCTAGTGCCTAATATATCAGGCGTGGAAGTTCGAGTCTTCTTCGCGGCACCAGCAATTATTTTTTTCTTACTTTAGCATTAGAGTTTTTTGTTGCCTCTATCACATTTTGCATTAGGCTTATGACTGTGACTGGGCCGATCCCACCAGGTACCCTAGATACCAGACTCGCAATTCCTTCAATGCTTTGGTAGTCAACATCTCCCACAAGCCTACCATTAGCCTCGCTGAGGCCAGCATCAAGCACTATCGCGTCTGGGCTAATCATAGAGCCAACAATAGTCTTAGGGTGTCCCGTAGCGCTAATAATAATGTCAGCAGACTTAAATAGCCTGGTAGTATCATTAGTATCTTTATTGGCAGTATGTACATTGTATCCCCGGCCTTTTAGAATTATAGCTAGCGGTAGCCCCACCAGCTTGCCCTGGCCTATAATCAAAATATTTTTATTAGTAAGTTCAATATTAGATTCCTCCAAAATAGTAATAATTGCCCTGGGGGTAGCAGGTATTATTGGCGCGTTGCCCTCTCTGAGCATTACCAATGACTGAGAGCTAAGACCATCAACATCCTTTGGTACTGGTATCAAGTCCAGCAATGGCTGAGGGTTATCCCATTTGCCGATTGGGAGCTGTACTATAATCCCATTCACACTAGTGTCACTAGCCAGTGCTTGCATCATCTTATAGCATCTATCTGGCTTGCTATTACTCCAGTCAGCTAGCTCTACTTCAATGCCAAGTTGCTTCGCACGCTTTTGTTTGAGCCTAACATAAGTCATTGCGCCAACGCTAGCATGAATAGTAATTATCATGAGCTTGGGGGTCAATCCTAGTGCAGTTAGTTGAGCTATCTCTGCGACCAAGGAGCAGGCTAGTTTATTGGCTATTGTATTACCATTAATAATTTTTGTCATTATTATAATTCTACCAAATAGTTTAGTCATTGACACTATTATTCTGGCGTGGTATAACTTTAGGACTTGTCCAAAAAACCTAACAGGGGGTTAATAAATGAGCAAGAGCACCAAATTAGTCATAGAACCAATTACTTTATTTACCGATGGGTCCCTGATAGATATTCTTTCTCAAGAAGAATCCGATAAGGCCCAAGATACACTAAACGAACTCTACGGCCTAGTTGGCAGGGAATCATTTGATTTAATCATAAATTATTTAATGTCCCAAGTCGCCCATAAGCTAATATCTGACGAAGACAGTCCATTCCTTATGGCAGTCAATGATGCCCTAGAGGCTATGGGTCAAGAATCCAACAAATTCAACGAAGCAGCAAGTGTTCAGATCCGAGAGCTCAAAAATATTAATAATGACTTAAGTCAGCAAATAGTAAAGCTCTCGGCAAGAGCTAGGTCGTGTGATATCTCTCTTGCTTCAGTTCGTCGAAGGCTCAAATGCCCCGATGTAAAAGAAAATTTAGATTTATCGCAAATGCTTAATAAGCGAGTAAGCTTGACGCCAGTTGAGCAAGCAGTAGTCAATTTGGCTAGCGCCATTAAGGACGCTTGTATAAGCATCAAAAACTTAAATATAAGATAGCCCTTTTTATTACCGGTGTGGTCGCATTGACCACACCGGCTTTTATTTTCATCAAGACAGACTGCGTTTGTAAGGAAACAAATTATACTAACTATTATGTCGCAAACAGGTATTTAGCTGGGTCAATAATATATATTTCATTGTTTGGGCCACTCTGGTAGTAGTGACACCACCAAGGTGGTAAATGCTCAATTTTTAGGTTATAATTGTGCCGTACTGATTAGTATTTTAACATAGTCAATGTAGTTTATTTAGTACGCCGTGGGTGATTAGCTCAGTTGGCTAGAGCGCTTCGTTTACACCGAAGATGTCGGGGGTTCGAGTCCCTCATCACCCACCAATCAATGAGTCCTGCGAATGCAGGGCTTTTTGATTAGATAGGTTTGAGGGTCAAGAACCCAGAGTTCGGTGTAGTAAGGCGCACAGAAAAATAGCAAGCTTGTTTGGATATTGCCAGTAGCTCACCCAAGAAGTTGCAGTTCCATACCGGATTTCCATAACCGACGAACTTAAGAGCCAACCCACAGAATTGCTTGGCATCGAGTTTATTGTCACCTCATAACACTTATGCTATTATTACTTACATAACAAGGAGAAATCATGGCTATATCAAAAAAGAGTACAAAGCTCACATTTAGTGGGAGGAAACTGCTGGTCGGTCTATCATTAACCTTAAACTTGGCATTCATCGTATTGATAACGACAATACTTAACACGACATATTTTGATTTTTCCATATTAAACCAAACGCTAACTCGCAATCTTGATATTAATGGATGTTATATAGGCCTACCCAAATCAGATCAATACACGAATCTTTGTCTTACATGGTACAGTGTGGATGCTAATGGAGTAATCTTGACACCTGAATGGCTCAAAGGGCAGACGCCAGCTGAGTAAGTAACAAACTATGCGTTACCTTGTGTTTTTAGGTATGCTTTAATCGCCTTTAGGTCTCGTTCTCGCCATGCGGCTTTTAGCTCAATGTGCTCGAAGGCTTGTTTCATCTTGTAGCTTCTCAAAATGCTGGTAGTCTACTCTTCCTGAGCTCGGTAGCCAATCCCCACCCCATTCCCAGCCTGTATTTTTTAATAGTACCACTAAGGGGTGAGTAGAGTAGAGCGTTCCTGGCCGTGAAATATCATATGAAGCATTTTTAGGATATATTTTAGTCTGGTCGCCCTGCTCGTAATAAATAATTGGATTATAGGCAGGGTTTATATCAATAGCTAATCCTTGGCCATGATTTGAAATAGTTTGGGTACTTGTAATGTAGCGGTAGTTAAAGCCAGAGGAAACATTTGCCTCCATTAGCCTAGCATCATCCCATACAAATGGACTATCACTGCTTCTTGCTACTTTGCAAATAGGAAACTTTAATTTGAGGGCAGTCTTAAAAAATTCGTCCACATCGCTTGCTACTTTTTCATTTACTTCTATCACGCCCTGGTGAAGGTGGCCATTTATATCTATGTATTCAACGGTCACATCAATAATTTTAGCAATAATCTTTTGGGGTGCTGGGCTAGCTGGATTGATTTTAGGCCCCATCCTATGCATCATTTGCTCATATGGGCTAAAACCATATACCGGCTTTCTAGCTCGGGCATTGGGGTACCAGCTAGCAAGCTGACCCTCGAGTGCGAGGAATACCCAGATTCTAGCGTAGCCGTATCAGACATATCTTGGTAAATTTGCCAATCTTCAATTCCAGCATCTTTAATTACCCTTCTAGAATATAGCGGCATATCTATATTGGCAGTATATACAGGGCCCCCGTACATTTGGGATTGTTCTAAATTAGTAAAGAGGTCTTTCAATTCTCCATTTGGGTCGGGATTTGTACCATCTCTAAATGTAAACGGAAAGTTCTTTGGGGCTGCACCTGCAGAAATGTAGAATTTTGCAGTTGTTAAGTTCATGTTCAAGCTTTTGCAGTGGCTTAGCATCTGCTGTATATACCCCACCCTAGCCTGTCGCCAAGTTGTATGTGTTAGTGTCATTATTCTACCATCAGGGGTATCTGCCTCTATGGTCACCACTATACAGTCAGCAGCCCTAACTGCTAGCAGGGTATTTGGATCGCGAGTAAAAATCATATCAGATTTTTCTGGCATCCAGGTTGCCTGGGCATCTTCGCGAACAATGGAGGGGTTATCTACACTAAGGCATTTTAGCTCTTCTGTTTTTTCATCTTGCCCGGGTAGCATAATTACTACATCCTTGGGCTCATACCCTAGAGATTCTATAAATTTATTAACATTTTCGTTTGCTACTGCTGACTTATCCTCGTCGCTAAGATGCGTAGGTCCATACTTCGGGCTTAAGTTCCCAGCCAAATCAGACCTATTGGTAGGCTCACCCTTTTGGGCACTTCTTGGTGGGCCAACATTTGTAACTGAGATAGAAACATCTGGACCACTTTTCCCTTGCATGAGCCAGGAATTTGTATTTAGAGCTTCAATTATTCTTACCCTGTTGGGTGTATGTTTTAATGGTAGATTTTCTGGCATATGTTCCATTATATTACAAATTTTAAATTTAGATAATATCCTAATTTAGTTTTCATCTAATCCTCATTATAACAACAAAGAGCCCTTAGGGCTCATAATTCAAATACATTACGATTTTTGGTGCGGGTGAAGAGATTCTAACTCTCGACCTCTTCCTTGGCAAGGAAGCGCTCTAAACAACTGAGCTACACCCGCACATTGTTTTGTTCTATCGAATGAAAAGTTTACTTCTCATTTTCAACAAACTAGTTTTGTTGAACCAAATTGAAAGTACCCTTTCGATTTGAAAGGAGCGATTATGTGTCGGCTGGAAAAGTCGAGTTGAGCTCGAATTTGCAAGCGAAAGCATAATTGCGACGTGGTGGCGAGACTCGGAATCGAACCGAGGACACGAGGCTCTTCAAGCCACTGCTCTACCAACTGAGCTATCTCGCCGAATCAAATACTACCTAAAGGTGTTATCTAACGCGAATAATCATACCAAAAAAACACTATAATTTCTACCCCTTTATAGGGTGGGCTAAAACAGGTATAATACATTTTGTTCCACATGTTATTCGTAGCTAAAGTGGGGCGCGTTGGCCGAGTAGTTAGGCACGGGTCTGCAAAACCCGCCACGCCGGTGCGAATCCGGTACGCGCCTCCAATAAACTGTTGGGCGGGTGGTGGAACTGGTATACACGACGGACTTAAAATCCGTTGCCTTTCGGCTTGCGGGTTCAAGTCCCGCCCCGCCCACCAATATGAATCTCCCAGCTCAATCTGTCTGTTTATTATACTGTTAAATAAGCGTATAATTATCAAGATTATTAAGGAGGATATAAGGATGATGGGTATTTGGATAATTCTAGCAATCGTAGTAGTGGTAGCAGTACTGCTATGGACTACCTATAATGGCCTAGTAAGACTCAAAATTAAGACCGATGAGGCGCTTAGTGATATCATTGTTCAGATGAAGCGACGGCTAGATCTTATCCCCAACATCATCAACACCGTCAAAGGCTACGCCAAGCATGAAAAAGAGACCCTCGAGAATGTTACTAAGGCCCGAACAGCCGCTATGGAGGTTTCTAGTGGGGATATTCATAACCAAGCTGAAGCTGATAATATGCTTAGCTCGACGCTTAAGAGCTTATTCGCCGTAACCGAGAATTACCCAGACCTTAAAGCCAACGAAGGGTTTTTGCAACTCCAAGCCCAGCTAACCACCTCAGAAGATAAGATCCAAGCCAGCCGACGCTTTTACAATGGTAATGTTCGGGACTTTAATACCAAGCTTGATGTGTTTCCAACTAATTTTATTGGCAATATGCTAGGTTTTAAGGTTCGCGAATTTTTTGAAGTCGCCGAGAGCGAAAAAGAAGCCGTAGCTAAAGCTCCAGAAGATAAATTTTAATATAAGACCTAGTAATACTATTTATTAAATTTGGTTAAAGTATAATAGCCACTATGAGCATCAAAACAAGTACTAAAAATCAACTGAAGCTTTTAAAAATATATAATGCCACAAAAGTAGAGTGGCTAGCTAATATTATAGCTTATTCCAAGATAGTCCTAGTGGTTGCTATTCCAGTTGCGATACTTAATATTATTCAGGCTAATGGTAGTATTGGTGACTATGTCATTGCGAGCCTAGTGGCTTGGTCTTTTGTGGTGATGGCAATTATAACCCTCTCAACTCATAAAAAACAGCTAATAAATTTTAAACTTAGCGCAATTTTTACGCTAGCTAGTGCTAGATTCCTGCAATACCTTGCGGTGTGCTTGGTGCTTATTCTATGCTCCACGCCAGCGTTAGTGGGAATTTTAAGCATGCTTTTGCCATTTATGTCTCCCCAAATACCGATTTATATTTTTGTACCTTTGGGGCTGGTGAGCATTTTTATAGGGGCATACTTACTGACTTCTTTTAGTGTGGCACAGACAGCAGTATTAGCTACTACTCATACCACCATACAGGCCCTCAGGCTGAGTGCTAAATTAACTAAAGGCTATAGGATTAAAATATTTATTGGTTTTGCGGCGCTAATTATAATTGCCCTAATCATCCTGTTTGCAATAATTACTATTCTAGCCACCAACAAGGCTCTAAATGAAAACAAAAATATCAGTAATCTCATATATCTAATTGAGGCAACAATTATATTGCCTATAATATTTATATTCCAGGCCAAGCTCTATGGGAGACTTAGTGAATAGGACTCAAGCTCAAAAAAGAGCCCAAGAACTCAGGGCCGTAATAGACGGCTATCGCTACAAATACCATGTTCAGGATGACCCTACAATAACTGACGAAATATACGATAGCCTAACTCGCGAGTTACGAGAGTTAGAATCCAACTACCCAGAGTTAATCGCCAAAGATTCTCCCACCCAGAGAGTTGGGGGCAGGGCGCTTGCTAAATTCAAGCCCATCGAGCATCTCAGCCCGATGCTTAGCCTGAACGATGTTTTTGATTATGATGAGCTAGAGGCTTGGGAAAAGCGAATGCATAAGCTAACATCTCAAACCAAGCTAGAATACTATGCCGAGCTAAAGATGGACGGCCTAGCCATGGCGCTACAATACGAAAATGGGCTTTTTGTAAGGGCCATAACTAGGGGGGATAGCAAGGTAGGCGAAGATGTCACACATACTGTTCGGACGATTCAGACCGTACCACTAAGCTTGCGAGTTAGCAAAAAGGTACCCCAGGAAGTTTACGATTTTTTTGAAATTAGAGGTGAGGTAATACTCCCTAGGAAAGAATTTAAGGCCATTAATAAGCAGCGTGCTAAGCAAAATTTACCATTGTTTGCTAACCCTCGCAATGCTGGGGCTGGCACCGTTAGACAGCTCGATCCAGCAATTGCTGCCAAAAGGAACCTGCAATTTATTGCCTATGGGATTGAAATGGACCTAGCTGGAATGCTTACTCACGCCGACGAGCATCAGCTTGCCCGAGAGCTAGGATTTAGGCTAGAGCCCAATGATGCTACTATGGCGAATTTATCTGATATCAAAAATTACATCAGCCATTGGTCCCAGGCTCGACTATCATTGCCCTATCAAACCGATGGGCTAGTCATTGCTATCAATAGCAATGCCGTGTTTGATAATCTTGGGGTGGCTGGCAAAGCCCCCCGCGGAGCAGTAGCCTATAAGTATCCAGCCGAAACAGCCACCACCATACTAGAAGATATTAGGGTAAGTATTGGTCGCACTGGGGCTGTTACTCCGTATGCTGTATTAACTCCGGTCAATGTTGCTGGCAGTACAGTTAGTCGGGCAACCCTACATAACGCCGACGAAATCACTAAAAAAGACTTGCGCATTGGCGATACCGTTATAATTCACAAGGCTGGCGACATAATTCCTGAAGTCATAGAACCAATTAAAAAACTTCGTAGTGGAAAAGAAAAAGTATGGAAGTTCCCTACAAAAGTAAACGGCATAGCAGTTATTCGTCCAGCAGGCGAGGCAGTGGCCCGGCTCAAAGACCTGGAAGCTGGTGAGGTGCTCTGGCAAAAGCTCATTCATTTTGTTAGCAAATCAGCTTTTGATATTGACGGGCTTGGCGAGAAAATATTAGCTCAGCTGATGGAGGAGGGGATTGTAGAGAGTGGTGTGGATATATTTAGACTCAAAAAAGTTGATTTGGTAGGGCTAGATCGCTTTGCCGAGCTCAAAACTGATAACTTACTAAAGTCCATTCTTGATCATAAAAGGGTCAGCCTGAGTCGATTTATATATGCCTTGGGTATTCGCCATGTAGGAGCTAAGACGGCTAGTGATATAGCAAAGCATTTTCATACCCTAGATATGTTTAATAAAGCCGAGCTTGATGAGCTCAATAGTATTGTTGGGGTAGGTGATGTGATCACAAAAAGTGTGGCTGACTGGTTAGGCCAAACAGTCAACCAGCGATACCAGAAAGATTTAATTAAAGCAGGCGTTGAGGTGCAAAAAGAGGCTGGCAGCAACCAAGGAAAATTGGCTAACAGCACTTGGGTTTTTACAGGTACGCTAGAAGGATTTAGCAGGGCAGAGGCTGGGGATAAGGTAAAATCACTCGGTGGTGCAATAACTAATTCGGTTAGCCGTAGCACTAGCTATCTGGTAGCTGGAGGAGCGCCAGGTAGTAAGTATGATAAGGCCTTGGCGCTAGGCGTGACAGTACTAAGCGAGGCTCAGTTTATAAAACTACTTATGCTATGATATAGCTAGCAAGACCCGCTAAGTACTCCCAATATCACACTTAACCTGTTAGAATAATATTATATATGGTCAAGCTTTCTATATCCAATATCCAAAATGTCGCACAGCTAGCTCGCATCGAGCTAGACGCTAAAGAGGCAGAGTCTATGAGGCTAGAGGCTAGCTCAATACTAGAGTTTGTTGAGATTATCCAAAACACCGACACTAGTGGGGAAATACCCACCTCGCAGGTTACGGGATTAACTGATGTATGGCGTGAGGATGTGGTTCGGCTATGTGCTATTACCCCCAAGGAACTACTGGCTAACGCACCAGAGCTTCAGGATGCCTATATAAAGGTCAAGAAGGTACTTTAATGGCAGATTTGAATTATTTGACCATTAGCAGGGCGCATCAGTTATTGGTGGATAAAGAAATCTCCGCCACTATGCTTACCAACTTTTATATAGATAAAATACGCCAATATGATCCCAAGCTTCAAGCTGTCCTGACGATGTGCGAAAGCCAAGCCAAAGCCCAAGCTAAAAAAGTAGATGATAAGATTAGCCAGGGCTTACCAATAGGCTTGCTAGAAGGTATACCCTATAGTGCCAAGGATATGTTTATGACCAAGGGCATTCGGACTACTGCTGGTAGTAAGATACTCCAGGACTACACGCCACCTTATTCATCAACAGCAATTGAGAAGCTTGATAAAGCAGGCGCAATACTGCTAGCCAAAGTCAATCAAGATGAATTTGCCCATGGTGGGAGTACCGAGAACAGCGCCTATAATGTAACCTACAATCCCTGGAATATGGATTATGTACCGGGCGGTAGCTCCGGTGGGTCAGCGGCAGCCGTAGCAGCTGACTTTGGTATTTTTAGCCTAGGTACTGACACCGGTGGCTCTATCCGCCAGCCAGCCAGCTATTGTGGCGTGACAGGACTAAAGCCTACTTACGGGCTAGTCAGTCGTTATGGTGTAGTGGCTATGGCTAGTAGTTTTGATTGTATTGGCCCAATCACCAGAACTGCCAGCGACGCCCAGGCAGTACTAGGCGTTATTGCTGGGCTAGATAGCCGTGATTCAACAACCATTGAGTCGAGTATTACAAGTGAATTAGAGCCCCTCACTAAAGGGATTAAGGCCACTCTCTTTGATGCCGGCTCATCTTCTAAGGAGGTCATGGCTATGGTCAGCTCACTAAGATCTAATAATTCTAATATCAAATTTAGCAAATCCATTAAGGCCGATGAGCTTTTTGCTAATCAGCTGGCCCTAGCAATTTATTATATTTTAGTACCATCAGAGATAAGCTCTAATTTGGAGCGCTATGATGGCGTACGCTACGGCAGCCGATCTGAGCGAGCCGGTAATCTAGAAGAATCTTATTCTAAGACTAGGGACGAGTTTTTTGGTCCAGAGGTCAAGCGCCGTAATATTATTGGGGCTTACGCCTTATCGGCTGGATATTATGACGCCTATTATAAGAAAGCAATGCAAGCCCGAAGCCTAATAATTAAGTCCCTTGATGAGATTTTTTTAGATGCCGATATATTGGTAGGGCCCACCACGCTTGAGCCAGCCTTTCGGCTAGGATCCAAGTCAGACCCAGTAGCTATGTATAAGACAGACTTACTAACGGTATTTGCTAATCTAGCTGGACTGCCAGCAGTTAGTATCCCTTGCGGGATTGATGCTAGTACTGGGCTTCCCCTAGGTTTACAGATAATTGGCCAGCAAGGACAAGATTCCAAGGTGCTAGCGGTAGCGGACGTGTTACAAATGGCCACTAATTGGCATACTTTGGTAGAGGAGCTAGCGCTATGAACTCTTCGTTAATTTCTTTTCTTGTGGCAATGGTAGTGATAACGGTACTAATTACTGCCTTAATTAAGCAAAAAGCCAAGCCCACCAAGCGAGTATATAGCGCTGGTACAGACGACTATGCCCAAGAAGATACATTTAATTCTGGCCTAGTGCAGTCTAGGTGGGTAGAGATAACAGCCATGCAAAATTCTGGCCCCTCTGGGCTCAAGTCGGCACTTATAGATGCCGATAAATTACTTGACTACACAATGCTAGGCAAAGGATTTTCTGGTGATACAATGGGCGAGAGGCTCAAAAGAGGGGGAGACAAATTTAGCGATATCAATTCCGTCTGGGCTGCCCATAAATTACGCAACGAAATTGCTCATCAGGTAGAGCATGATTTGGTACCTAGCCAAGTTAAGGAGGCTGTTAGTAATCTAGGCCGAGCCATCAAAGATTTGGGGGTAAAACTATGACTTGGTCAGATTCAGTAGTGCCACCAGCTAAATCAGATGATGAAGAACAGGGCAGAACTGATTTGCGAATTGACCCAAGCCAACGCAGCAAGACAGTACCTGCTAGACAGCGCCAGCTAGAACTACTAGGCTTTAGTGATGATTTTATCCAGGCCCATCGAGGTGGTACATTGGTTGGTGCTAATGAGTCCGTACAAGAAA
>JBCLLP010000010.1:0-21063 GCA_039738615.1 Candidatus Saccharimonadia bacterium | reverse complement strand
CTTTAGGGGTGCCACCCACCATGACCTATACGACCTTTTGACCTTCTATGGAGGAGCAATGTATAAGGGTAGTTTGCACCGCTGGTGCCGTGCCTTTGGCATTAAAAGTCCCAAGCAGTCAGGGATGGACGGAAGTGACGTGGGGCCAGCCTACCAAGCAAAAAAGTATTTGGATATTGCCAAGTACAATGCCGAGGATTTATTTGCTACTGGAAAGCTTTTTGAATACTGGGATCAATACTTAAGGCCAAGAAATTAACTTAGGAGGTATGTGATGACACTAAAAATAGGCGACAAGGCACCACAATTTAGCTTATTAAATCAAGATGGCAAGACCCGGGGGCTTACGGAGCTCAGGGGTAAGACTACGCTAATTTATTTTTACCCTAAGGACGAAACCCCAGGGTGTACCATACAGGCCTGCAAGTTAAGAGATAATTTTGAAGACTTACAGGCCAATGGCATGGATGTAATAGGTGTTAGCAAGGATAATGTGGCAAGCCACTCTAAATTTCAGTCGCGCCACCACCTGCCGTTTGATGTTCTGGCCGATACCGAGCATAAGATGAACGAGGCCTATGGGGCTTGGAAGGAGTATAATATGTTTGGCCGGAAGTATTATGGAACTGCCCGCTCGGCTGTAATTATTGGCCCTAAGCTAACTATTCTGGCTCTCTGGCCCAAGATTCAGCCCCTCAAAACCGTACCAAAGGTAATGGATTGGATAAAAGCCCATAATTAGGTTACTAGTATGCTTATCTTATGGGTAATTCTAATAATAACATTCGTATTATTTGGGCTTATTGTGCTAGTAGGGGCTCCCTACGTACCTACAAGACAGGCCGATATAGAGCAAATCTTTGCTAAGATTAAGCTAGGCGAGGGTTCTAGGGTAGTTGATCTAGGTAGTGGCGATGGCCGGGTGTTATTAGCCGCCTCACGCCATGGCTACCGAGCTCAAGGCTACGAGCTCAATCCAATCCTAGCCCTAATAGCTAACCTCAGACTAAGGCGATACCCGGCCTCAGCGGTTAGCGTCGCTAGTTACTGGGGGGCTGATTTGTCTAAGGCCGATTTGGTATTTGTATTTACCGCCCAGCCGTATTTAGAGCGCTTGAGCAAAAAACTCCAACAAGAACTAAAGCCAGGAGCCTTGGTAGTATCGTATGCATTTTGCTTCCATTCTAAAAAAATAGCCTACAAAATAGGCCCCGCTAATGTCTATAAGTTTTGAGATAGCTAAGAATCTATAGTATAATAGCCTATGATGATAGAAATTAAACCACTAAAGTATAGTAAGTTAGCTGGCATTAGCGCCACCCAGCTTAGTGAGCATCACGATGTACTATATGCTGGCTATGTTAAAAAGTATAATGAAATATGCGAGCAATTAAAAACTGTCGAGCTTGAGGGTGCTAATGGTACTTACTCACAGCTTCGCGAACTTCAGGTAGAAAAGAGTTTTGCCCTAAACGGAGTCAAGCTCCATGAGCTTTATTTTGATAACATGACCGATCAAGCCCAGGCTTGCCAAGGTCCCATAAAAGGGCTTATAGAAGCCCAGTGGGGGAGTGTAGAGTCTTGGGCTAGTCAGTTTGCTGCCACTGGCCTAGCCTCTAGAGGCTGGGTTGTATTGGCCTGGGATAATCAGCTTAAAGCGCTCGATAGCTACTTGTGTGATGTCCATAATCAAGGAGGTATCTGGAATACTACTCCGCTGCTGGTGATGGATGTCTATGAGCACGCTTACTTTATAGATTACGCCACTGCTCGCAAAGACTATATAGCCACCTTCATGGCTGCAATCGACTGGGAAGTGGTTAATAGTAGAATGAAATAATAATAAGGAATTAATAAAGGAGCAAAATGCTAAAACTTAATCAGCCCGCACCAGATTTTAAACAACCAGCCTATAAGAAGGCCCATAAAGACGACTTTAAGGAAATTAGCCTTAAAGACTATAAGGGCAAGTGGGTAGTACTATTTTTTTACCCTCGAGACTTTACTTTTGTTTGCCCCACAGAGATAGAAGGCTTTGCCAAAAAAGCTTCGGAATTTGAAAAAATTAACACCTTCATATTGGCAGCTAGCACCGATAGTGTTAATTCGCATCAGGCGTGGTTTGAGCGTGACCTAAAAGATGTAGAATTTCCGATACTAGCAGATAGCAATCACCAGCTTTCAAAAGACTATGAAGTACTTAATGAGACAAACGGCGAGGCCGAAAGAGGCACTTTTATAATTGACCCGGAGGGTGACTTAAGATACGCAGTCCTATCTGATAGTAATGTGGGGCGCAGTGTAGATGAGACCATGCGAGTAGTCAAGGCCCTACAAACTGGCGGACTTTGCCCGGTAGACTGGAAGCCTGGTCAAGCAAATCTAAAGAAGGGCTAATAATGGATATCCAAAATCCACTAAATAATCCATCACCGTCCCCAGCCCAAGCACCACTACCAGAGCCTTCTGGGCTAAAATTTGGCAACCCCAAAAAAAAGAGTCATAAAACAGGAATAATCATAGGCATTGTGGCGGCGGTACTGGTGGCGGGCTTGTTTGCTATTATTATTATCGCAATCAATAAGTCTGGAGCTACGGCTATCAGTCTAAAGGCACAATACGATTCAGGCTACGCTAAGGGTTTATTAGAGCAAAAAACAGCATCTGATAAAGAGTTCATCGAGACCCTAGGTATGGACACAAGAGTTTACAAGGCTATCTCAGAGTTTGGTAGCTTTGAGCTACCCCTCCCAAAGACCTGGAGTTTTTCCACCACGCCTAAACCGGCGGACGGCACCTTTAGTGGCGTAGCAGATCCAGGCTCTGTAGATACAACCATTAAAGCACATAGCTTTTACGTTGACCTTAAAAGGTCTGATTACGATAAGATAATTTTGGACTATGACACCCAAGCCAAGAAGTCCGGAGGCAAGATAGTCGCATCTGATGTTATTGTATCTGGGATTAAAGGGCGCAGGTACAAGGGTATTTTTGACACAAAAACTAATGCCAAGGCGGAAATTGTAGTTATACCTCTTCGGGAAAAGATTATAGTCTTTGGCACAGACAACCCAGACAAGTATACTGGTACCTTCAATGGAATCCTAGCTGCTACCATACTCCATCCATAGAGCTTAAGCTTGCTCCACTTGACCTCTGAAGTTAAGCTAGTCTTATGGGCATAGATTTTGATTATTTTAGTTTAGTTATAGCCAGCGTGGTGAGGCGTATTGCCTCGGACCAGCTGATTATTGAACAGGGCTTTATATCCAGTAAGCCTTCGGCTAAATGGCCCAAGCCTAGCCTTAAGCTAGTCTTACAAAGAAACCGATTTAATATCGACCTACTAAGTCAGCTAGTTTATATTGGTCAAAACTATAGTGACTTGCGGGGCAGAGTTACTAGCCTGATTGAGGCCATAGAGAGCGCAGTCGCTGGCTATGATAGCTCTCAGCTAGCTATAGTCCTTGACCGGCGTAAGCCACTTATTGACGTTATTGCCGAGGAACATATCATCACTAGTGTTATCAGAATAACTCTAATTCTTATTAAGCTCGAGGACCAAAAAATAAAAAAAGTCGCCCTTACCATCAGGCGCAGGTCGGGCTATGTGTCTATTAGATTTGAAGGTGGGAGAGTAGGCAATACCAATTTCTTCACTGGTGATGTGGTGGAGTTTATTAATATGATCTTAGCTGGCTATGGAGGGCGCATAGAATGGCGAGCTAAGGCCTTAGGTAGAGTGGTTTTTGTAAGATTACACTTGTCTAATCAAATCCCATTTAGTTACAATGAGTTAGTATGAGTAAAAAAATACTAATAATTGAAGATGATAATCTATTGGCCAAGGTCTACCAGAGAAGCTTAAGAGCAGAGGGGCTCATGAGCACATTAGCTGATGACTATAACTCAGCAATTAAAGCATTTATTCCTAGCAAAGTTAGCCTGGTAGTCCTGGATGTAATACTTCAAAACAAGAATGGCTTCGAGCTACTGCGCGATTTTAGAAAAAAGCCCGGTGGCGATAAAGTCCCAACAATAATCATTACCGGGCTAACCACCCAAGAGCTTAATATGGACAAGGAGCTAATGGTTAGCTTAAATATCGTAGGAATTTACACTAAGTCACAGTTCTCGATAGCTCAATTTACTTTAGTAGCCAAGCATTGTGTGAGCCAAAGTGAAGCAATATGATTGCACGGGCTATGTCATAGCCCGTAAGGATCTCAAGGACAACGATAAGATAATTACAGTTTTTTCATTAGAATATGGCAAGCTAAGCTTGGTAGCTAAGGGCGTTAAGAAGCCAAGAGCCAAGCTTCAGGGGCATATTGAGCCATTAATAGAGTCTAAATTTAGCTACCTGGGCAGTGGCAAACTGCCCATCCTAGTTGGAGCCTCGGAGCAATCAAAAAATGTTTTTTTCACTAGCAGTATCGAGCAGAGGCTATTAGCACTTTTGCTGACAGAGGTTCTGGGGCTTATGACTATCGAAGGACAGCCCAATTCCACTCTCTATTATTATTATCAGAGCGCCCTAAATGACCTTGAGAGTGACACCAAAGTGTCCTTAATGGCTAGCTACGCCTTACTAGGGTTTATGAAAGCGTCGGGTATCGAACCCATCATTGATGGTGAGCTAAATAATATTACGTACTATTGGGATATGCCAGAAGGCACAATTAGCGCTATAAGGGGAGCCATAGATTCGCCTCAAGTCTCTACTGGTGTCGTAAAGCTCTGGAGTATTTGTAGGCATTACGATAAACCCACCGTGCTAAGGCTTAAGACTTCTGGCAAAATATTGGCCGAGTCGTTGAGTTTGTTGCTCGCATATATTCAGTATCACTATGGCCGTGAGATAAAAAGCATTAAGGTAATAGGCGAGAGTACGGATATTTTGCATGGTGCATAGTGGCTAAGGTATAATAAAAATATGAATAAACCAAAAAACAAATTATCAATGGAAGATTTGACAAGCTATGCCAAAAGGCGTGGGTTTGTCTTTCAGTCCTCAGAGCTATACGGTGGAATTGCTGGCTTCTGGGATCTTGGGCCTTATGGCGCAGAGCTAGCAGATAATATCAAATCAAGCTGGTGGAAGTATTTTGTATACCGGAATATAAATGTTGTTGGTATTAATACCACAATAATCCAAAACCCCAAGCTTTGGAAAGCTAGCGGGCATATTGATACATTTGCTGACCCAATGGTTGACTGCAGGGAGTGTAAGCACCGTTTTAGGGCCGATCATACCGCCGGAGTTAACTCTAACGATCTTAAAAAACTAGACTCTATTTTAGAAGGTATAGCCTGTGCCAATTGTGATGCTAGGAATTCCTTCACTCCAGCCAAAACTTTCCAGATGATGTTTAAGACATATGTTGGCCCAATTCAAGATGATAATAATATTGCCTACCTCCGCCCAGAGACAGCTGGCGGTATATTTACGCAGTTTGATAATGTGCGCGAGACCACCCGCCAGAAATTACCTTTTGGTATTGCCCAGATTGGCAAAGCCTTCCGTAACGAAATCACGCCGGGCGATTTTATATTCAGGCTGCGTGAGCTAACGCAAATGGAGCTAGAAATATTTACTCACCCCAAGGAAGCTAATAAGTGGTATAAATACTGGAAGCAAGATTCTATGAAGTGGGTAGAGAGCTTAGGAATTGCCACTCAAAACCTCCGATACCATAATCATGGTGACGACGAACGCGCCCACTATGCCAAGGAGAGTGTAGATATTTTATATAAATATCCTTTTGGCTTTAAGGAGCTCTATGGCATTGCTAATCGTACAGATTATGATTTGAGTGCTCACTCCAAGCAGAGTGGTAAAGACTTAAGCTACTATGACGAGGAATCTGGTGAGAGGTTTACCCCGTACGTTATAGAGCCCTCCGTAGGAGTTGAGAGACTTTTAATGGCAGTTATGCTTGATGCCTACGATGAGGAAGAAGTGAATGGCGAAAAGCGGGTAGTTATGCGCTTTAAGAACCACATTGCACCGGTGAAGGTAGCAATATTGCCCTTATCTAAGAAGCCCGAACTATCCCAGCTTGCCAAGGATGTTTTTGCTGATATTGCGGGGGATTATAATATTGAGTATGACGAGACCCAGAGTATTGGGCGTCGCTACCGGCGTCAAGATGAAATTGGCACACCTTATTGCGTTACTGTTGATTTTGAAAGTTTGGAAGATAAATCCGTGACAATCCGTGACCGAGATAGTATGGAACAAGAACGAATAAAAATAAGCCAGCTTAGGTCCTATCTGCAAGCTAAGCTAAGCTAATAGCTATTTTAAATATTCTAGCTAGACCTTAAAGATAATTCCTACCACTAGCCCTACCGTTGTGGCAATACCACCAATTACCAGGACCTCTATAGCTGAGCGTAGCGGGCTTTTGTGGGTTAGGCGACCCTTAACAACCCCCAGGCCAAATAAACTAACTAAGGCCAGGCCAATACTCACGGGGATGGCCTGGAGATGAGGCAAGAATAAGTATGGAGCCAGTGGCACTAGCCCAGCTACTATGTAAGAAATAAATATAATTAGCCCACTGATTAAAGGGCTGGCGGGTATTTTTTCTTTTTTAATGTCCTCTTCGGTCTCTTCGCTAATGAATTCGCTTGCTCCCATAGACGTTGATTCTACCGCAATAATAACTATCGCCGTTAGTAACACTACCGACTTACTACCAGCCCCTATAGCTATACCAGCCAGTGCCCCGGTGGTGGAAACCAAGCTATCCTCAAGCCCAAAAAATGAGCTGTGGATATAGTCTGGTAGAATCCTTTTTCTGAGCTTCATATCGTTATTATAGCAAACAAAATTAGTGGGTATTTCGTACTATGTTCGGTTTATAACATATAAAAGCCGTTTATTGCCTCATCAATAATATTGCCTAAAACCCTTTACAGTGGGTAATAGTGGGTAGTATAATAGTAACAGTGGGTAAAAGTGGGTAAGAAAGAAAAGAGACAATGGATTACTTCGAAAGAAAACTAGACGCCAAAAATAGGCTAACAATTCCTCGTGAATTACAAAATGAACTTGGCAACGATGTAATAATCACCCCAGGCTTCGGCCAGTACCTGCACCTTTATTCTAAATCGATTTGGGACAACGAAATGGAAACTGCGCTTGCAGGCAATATCATCGATGAAAGTATTGCCGATCTGAATGTTAAATTCAGGGCCGGGAAGTCGAATTCCAAATTAGATTCCAAGCAGGGCAGAGTAACCCTAGAAGCTCATCAAATGGCTTTACTCGGTAATAGCGGCAATATTATGCTTGTTAGGGCCGGTAAATATTGGCGAATTGCGCCACAATAGCAAAGTCAGCTGATGGACTTTTAACAAATCCTGATCCTTTAAAACAAAAATAAAAACAAAGTCAACTATTTGGCAGTCAGTGAGCGTTTCTGGAGGGTGACGCTTATATAAAAAATCCCTAGCATCTTATGAAAGTACACAAAACTCCACCTCACAAACTAACTCACACACGCAATAAGGACTTATCAATTAAGTCCTTACCACAGCATAGTTCAAGCGTTAATAGCCTTGAGCTATCTCGTAATAAAACAAAAACAAAAATCAACAGCTGGCTGCTAAATAGGTGACCTTGACAATGAAATCACACAAACCAGTATTACAACAGCAAACTATCGATCTTCTAGGCTTAGAAATCGGAGAAGTAGTAATTGATATGACGGCAGGCTACGGAGGGCATGCTCAGGCTATCCTAGACAAAATAGGGAGCTCGGGCCGGCTGATACTCGTAGATCGCGATATGGACGCCATAGACTCCCTAAGGGGGGTATTTGCTAATCGCAGCAATGTCAGCTATATTCACTCCAACTTTGCAGAGTTAGATTGGGGTAGTGTTGGTAGGGTAGATAAAATCTTGGTTGATTTGGGTGTATCATCACCCCAGCTTGATCAGGCCGAGCGAGGCTTTAGCTTTAATAAGCAGGCCAAGCTTGATATGCGGATGGATCGCAGCCAAGCCTTAAGCGCACTTGAGCTAGTTAATGACTATGATGAATCGCAACTGGCCGATATCATTTATTACTTTGGGGAAGAGAACAAAGCTAGGCTAATTGCTAGGGCAATCGTCCAGGCCCGCTCATTATCGCCCATCACCACCACCACACAGCTGGCCGACATAGTATTTTCGCAAGTCTCCTCAGGCTACAAAATCCATCCAGCCACTAAGACCTTCCAGGCTATCAGGATAGCAGTTAATGAAGAGCTTGTTAGTCTTGAGAGCGTACTACCCCTAGCCACCGCTAGTCTTAATAGGAACGGCAGGCTAGCTGTTATAAGCTTTCACAGTCTTGAAGATCGAATAGTAAAGCAGTATTTCAGGAAAATCACCGATAAGCAAAAAGACTTTGTAACTGGTATGCAGATAGGAACACCAAGCTTTAGATTGGTCATCAAAAAACCAATTAAAGGCTCCATCAATGACAACAACCCACGAGCCAGGAGCGCTAAGCTCCGAGTCGTCGAAAAGATAAAATAAACCAAAATAAAAGGAGTAACAAAAATGAGTATCATAGTAAAAGACCAATCTCCACGCGCACGCAAACTTAAAGTTCGCGTAATTAAGTAAGTTCGTTCAACTTGAACAAAAACAAAAACAAAAACAAAAACATAAATAGGAGACAATATGTCTACAGCTAGAATGTCCCTCAGAAAAAATCAAAATTTTGTCCGTAATAAAATTAGAATCCAATCAGGGCCTGTCAGTACCTTTCTAATGCTAACTGTTTTGGTAATATTACTAGGATTGCTGTATCTTAATCAGGTGACCAAAACATCTACATTCAACTACAAAATATCTAATCTGGAAAAGAAGCAGACCGAACTACAGTCTACCAAGAATAATTATTCTATAGATGCTGCGCGCTTACAGTCTATCGCTGAGGCTAAGAAGGCCGCAGATAAAGCCCAGTTAACACCCGTAAAGTCTGTCTCGTTCGTTTCGGCTCAATAGTCCAATGAGCGATAGCTCTGATGCAATAAAATTACCAAATCATCGCATTACTATACTTATTATTATAATGCTCTTATTTGTATTAGCAGTATTTGTAAGGCTAGTATATATACAGGTCATAAAGCATGACTATTATTTGCAACAAGCCTCTGCCCAGCAATCCAGAAAGTTCATACTTCCATCTAAAAGAGGCGAGATATATGTTCAGGACGGTAATAATGAGCTCTATCCTATTGCCCTGAATCAGCAATTATTTTTATTGGCCGCTGACCCTAAGTATGTTAAAGATACGGGTGATAGCCTTAATAAAATTAGCCAGTATCTAGCCGGAATTGACAGACAAGAGCTAGAGTCCAGGCTAAATAATAAAGACTTAAGATATGTTGTTATTAATAAAAAAATTTCCGCTACTGACGCCGATAATATCAAACAAATGAAGCTTCCAGGAATTATTCTTACCCCACAAAATGGCAGAAACTATCCAGAGGGGGAGATGTTTGCTCATATCACGGGCTATGTCAATGATGACGGGGCCGGGCAGTATGGCATTGAGCAGTACATGAACCAGCCACTAGCTGGAACTGATGGTGCTACCAAGGCTATTACTGACTCCCTTGGTGTGCCCATAACCGCTAGTGAGAATACCATTCTAAAACCACAAGATGGCAGTGATTTTGTGCTCACTATTGACCGTAATCTCCAGGCTATTGCCACCAAGGCAATAGCCGCTGCGGTGACTAGCAATAGGGCTGAATCGGGGAGTATTGTGATTATGGATCCCAAGACTGGGGCAATTAAGGCTCTCGTTAATTACCCCACCTATGACCCTAATAGCTATCAGGCCCTAGCTGCTAGTGAGTACAATAAATTTATTAACAGTTCGGTATCTAATATATTTGAGCCGGGATCTAGCTTTAAGGTAATAACTATGGCGGCGGGTTTAGATTCAGCTAAAATTACGCCAGACACAAAATACGACGATACGGGCGAGGTAGTTGTAGGCGGTAAGGTTATCAAAAATTCTGATAATCGTAGGCTTGGTATATCTACCATGACCGATGTAATACAGGAATCACTCAATACGGGAGTGGTTTTTGTATTGCGTCAGCTAGGCACAGATCTAGATAAAATTACGACCAAGGGCAAGGAAGTGCTATATAGCTATATCAAAAAATTTGGTTTTGGAGATAGAACTGGAATAGAGCTTGCTGGTGAATCCAAAGGCTTCGTTAAATCACCCGATACCTATGATGTGGATTATGCCAATATGGCATTTGGGCAGGGCATAGCAGTCACTAGTCTGCAGCTAATTAATGCCGTAGCTGCCATAGCCAACGGAGGAACCTTGTACCAACCATATATTATAGATAAGCAAATCACGCCCTCAGGAGAAGTTAAGCAAACTAAGCCCAAAGTAATTCGTGACAATGTTATAAGTACCCAATCCGCCGCCTCACTTGCCGTAATGATGGAACAGGTGGTCCAGCGTGGATCTGGCTGGCCGACACGAATGAAAGGCTATCGAATCGCTGGTAAGACTGGCACAGCGCAGGTGCCTCGTGATGGCGGTCAAGGCTATGAAGATAAAAAGAATATTGGTACCTTTGTAGGCTTTGCGCCAGTCGAGGACCCCAAATTTATTATGCTAGTCAGGGTTGATTATCCCAGGGTTGATGGATTTGCCGAGCAAACTACTGTTCCGGCCTTCGCTGAGATTGCCAAGCAATTATTTATATACTATCAATTACCTCCGAGTGTCATTTAGGGCTGATTTTTGATAGAATAAGGAGTACTATGACCGACCAACAACTCATCCAAAACTTCACTCTCTTGCTTATCCAGGCTGCACTTAGCTTTGGAATTGCTATGGCCCTGACGCCAATTTATACTTTCTATGCCTTTAGGCTCAAACTCTGGAAGCAAATCCGTACCTCCACCACCACCGGTGAAAAGGCAAAAGTTTTTGCTAGCCTACACGCCAGGAAACACAAACGCAATATCCCTACCATGGCTGGGGTAATTATGGTGCTAGCTATCGCAATAGTTACTGTTACCACCAACTTATCTAAATCCCAGACCTACCTGCCAATCTTTAGCCTCATCGCTGCTGGAATAGTTGGCCTGGTAGATGACATCATTAATGTAAAAGGCCATGGCAAGGGCGTAGCAGGGCTTCGCACACCGGTTAAGCTAATGCTTATTACAGCTGTCGCCATACTGGGCGCGCTCTATTTTTTCTTTTGGCTAGGCTACAGCTCAATACATATTCCTGCCGTAGGAAGCTTTGATATTGGTCTAGCTTATATTCCGCTATTTATCCTAGTCATAGTCTCTACTTCAAATGCAGTTAATATCACCGACGGACTCGACGGACTTTCTGGAGGCTTACTTGCCACCGCTTTTAGTGCCTTTGCTATAATTGCCCTGACGCAGGGCAATATTGGAATTGCTGGATTTTGTATGGCAGCAGTTGGAGCAGTACTAGCCTATACCTGGTTCAATATCTTCCCAGCTCGGTTCTTTATGGGGGATGTTGGGTCCTTTGCTATGGGTACAGCACTAGGGGTGGTAGCGATGCTCACCAACTCGGTCTTTGTGCTACCTATTATTGGCTTTGTTTTTGTACTAGAGGCCGGCTCGAGCGTATTACAAATTCTGTCCAAGAAATTATTTCATCGTAAGATCTTTATTTCGGCCCCCTTCCACCACCACCTTGAAGCTATTGGCTGGCCAGAGACTAAGATTACTATGCGCCTATGGGTAATTGGCGCCGCATGCGCCGGCCTAGGAATAATTATAAGTACGGTCGGTAGAGGATAGCAATACTATGCAGGTTCGACAAAAACAAAAAAAACCAATCTTCTATAAGCATCGCCCTGACTATGTCATCACCATTTTAGTTAGCTTGCTAGTGGGGTTTGGGCTTATCCTAATATTTTCTACCGGCTGGATTGCAGTATTAAAGGAGACTGCCGGGGAAAGTGACAATAACTCGTTTTTTAGCAAGCAAATTATTGGCCTGGCGGTAGGGCTGCTGGCTTGGGTAGTTGCTAGTAAAATTGATTATCATTTTTGGCAGAAGCATGCTACTAAAATATTTTGGGGTTCATTTGCCATGATGTTTTTGGTCTTAATACCTGCTATCGCAGTCAATAGTGGTGGAGCTAGCCGCTGGGTACGCTATGGATTTATTAATTTCCAGCCGGTGGAGTTCTTAAAGCTTGGGGCTGTGATATTTATGTCCGCCTGGCTCACTAAAAATAAAGCAAAACTAAAAAACCCGCTTGAAAGCCTGGTGCCGTTCATGATAACTATTATCTTAATTGTAATTACCGCAATTGTCCTTCAAAAAGATATGGGAAGTGCCATGGTAATTATTCTGACCTTGCTTGGGATATATTTTGTTGCAGGAGTCCCGTGGTGGAATATGACCATCGCTAGCTCAGTCTTGCTTGGCGGAGGAGCATTGTTAGTATTGGTGGCGCCATATCGGCTAGCTAGGCTAACGACTTTTTTGAACAGCGCTAGTGATAAAGCCGGTGATGGCTACCATATCAATCAGGCCCTGATAGCTTTTGGTAGCGGGGGAATTTTAGGCCGAGGAGTAGGGAAGAGCTATCAGGCCTATGGCTATCTTCCACAGGCCACTAATGACTCAATATTTGCAATTATCGGAGAGGAATATGGCCTAGCAGGGGCAGGATGTGTGCTGTTTATTTTTACCTATCTGTTCTGGCGGGGGGTTAAAATAGCTAAGTCAGCGCCAGACGATTTTGGCAGGCTAATGGCAATTGGGATAAGCCTTTGGATTGGCTTTCAAGCGCTTATTAATGTCTCGGCTATGCTAAATCTGGTACCATTAACAGGTATCACTCTACCATTTATTAGCTACGGAGGTACCAGCCTCGTGGCATTATTAGGGGGCATTGGCATTTTACAAAATATTTCTAAATATACCTATAAGGAGGTTTACGATGAAGATTCTAGTAGCCGGGGGCGGGACAGCCGGACACATATCGCCGGTGTTGGCCGTAATCGCGTCAATACGCGAGCACAATAACCAAGCCCAAATATTATTCGTATGCTCTGGCAGGGACTATGAGCTCAAGCTACTAGAAGAGAGTGGCATTGACTATAAGATAATTCCTAGCGGAAAGTACAGGCGTTATGGCCGCGGTAGATTGAGAGAAGCATTAGATATTAGAACCCAGCTAAAAAATGCCCAGGATGTTGGCCGGGTAGCCAGGGCCTATGCATATAGCCGTAAAATCATCCGTCAATTCAAGCCTGACGCAGTGTTTATTAAGGGGGGGTATGTGGGGCTTCCGGTTGGGTTGGCGGCTGGGCATATGGGTGTGCCATATGTCATTCACGAGTCAGATGTAACAATGGGCCGGACTAATCAAAAATTATCCAAAAAAGCCAGCGCAATCGCGGTTACCTTCCCAATTGAGGCCTATCAAGGTATAGCCGGGCAAGCTAAGATGCACCTCACGGGTAACCCGGTACGCCCAGAGTTTTATCCCACGCACCATAGCGCTTCTACTGCAGATACCAGACAAAAACCAAACATCTTGATATTCGCTGGCTCCCAGGGGGCCGAAGCTATTAATGAAAACATCTTTGATAATATAGAACTTTTTTGTAGGAATTTTAATTTATTGCATATCACCGGCGAGCAGGGAATAGAGAGAGCCCTCTATATCAGGCATAAACTGCCCACGGAGCTTCAAAAGTTCTATGAGCCAGTTAGCTTTTTAACTTCCGAGATGGCTCCATCATATCGATGGGCAGATGTGGTAGTGGCAAGAGCAGGCATGAATTCGCTAGCAGAGCTAGCGGCGATGTCTAAGCCAGCCATAATAATCCCGCTACCTAGCTCTACAGCTAATCACCAGCTTAAAAATGCCCTCTACCTCGCTAAGCAGGGGGCTATACGGATACTGCCTCAGGACGATATGGAGGGAGTGGGGCTAGTCAATGAGGTGTCCAAGCTCACTAGCGATCCAGAAGCTCTAAGTTATATTTCAAGCTCTGTGCACAAATTTTTTAGGCCTCAGGCTGCCGATGATATTGCCAGGCTTATCGTGGGTGTAATTAACTCTAGAACTCCAGGAGGTAAAACTTGAAGCGTAGAGACGTCAAAAGGTCCTATCAGCTCCTGCCAATCATCAGTAAAGAAAATGGCCAGCCACCGACCAAGACAAAACCACCCAGGCCAGCCCGCTACTGGCTACGCCGGCTATTTGTATTCTCGCCATATATCCTCGCCATCATATTGGTTGGCTATTTGGTATTATTTTCTAATATATTTCAGATTAGTAAAGTGGATGTACAGGGGCCAAGCACGGTATTATCCGAAAAGCTCCAGGCTGAAAGTGAGCAATTCCTTTTAACACAATTTTTTGGCCGAAACTGGCTATTTTTATCAGCAGACAGCCTCAGAAATAATCTACAAAAAACCTTCTCTGGCCAGGAGGCAATTATAGTCACCAAGAGCTTCCCCAACAAATTAACCATCAAAACAGACGAACAAAAGACGGCGATAGTCTGGAAAACAGGCAGTCAAAGGTATGTCATAAGTGTTAATGGGAGAGCTATGAGCGAAATTCAGCCCCAAAGCTCACCAGATATGCCAACGGTTGTTGATACCAATAATATCCCTATAGCAGTAGGGAGCAGGGTAGCCAGCAGAGAGTTTATAGTGTTTGTGACTAAAATTAGCGCGCATATAAAGGCTAGTAATTTAGGACCCGAGCAAATTAGTATAGCCGAGACGACCGGTGAGATAGCTGTTAAAACAAATGCCGGTTATTACATACGCTTCAATACTGCAGCTGATCCGGACTCACAAATTAGGGCGCTCAAGGCTACGCTAGATCTATTGAGCTCCCAAAGGAAAAAACCAACCCAGTATATTGATATGCGAATAGAAGGAAAGGCCTTTTATATCTAAAAACCCTACTACCCCTCTTCTAGTTCGGTTTTTGTTTATTAGGCCATTTTTGAGGGCCTGGCGGCATTAATAAGCTAGGCCGAGCTAAAAGGCTGTAGTAGCAGTAGTAAGAGCGAAAACAGCAGGGGATAATCAAAAAAAATATAATATAGATAATTAGGCCCAAAAATCAAATAATAGCCGATTGTGAACTATATGTCGCAAAAGGTATATTGTGCGACTTATATAATATTATCAAAAGCTATAGTCTTATACCCGTATTTAGCTTATCTACAGGCATAAAATGGTATTAAGGACTTCTATCGTTTAGGGCTGTACTTGTTGTTGCTGCTGCTGTTTGGTTTTTGGTAGGGCCTATGGGTAGCTTTATTTTTTATCATATCGCTGTAATGTTTGGGCTCTACCCCATGTATTTCGGGCCTATTTTGCTGCTGGGGTTGTTTTGAATACTGGGCCCGATGAGGACTGGCACTATGTTGGCCAGCTTGGCCCCCGTATGGGGCTTTCTGGGTATCATTTAGGGCCAGTGGGGCTGCCCAGTCATTAATTAATTTCTCTACGTCTGCGCGGCTCCTAGAGTAATGCTTTCTTGAATTTTCAATGATTGCCTCAGTAAAATCGTTCTGGACGGCGGGTATATTGAGGCTCTGTGCGCTAAAGGGAGCGGATGTCTGCCCTTCAATGCTCATTGATACATACATATCCCGCTTATCAAGATTAACGAGGTCTACGGGTTCAAAAACAGGCGCAAAGTATTTGGATAGGTATTCTGCATCGTCTGCCCCAACTCTAAAGGTGATCAATGAGCCAACATTACCAAAAACAGCATCACGGACCTCCTCGGGCATCTGAGATATATATTGATTCGCAACGGTTAGCCTCAGGCCGTATTTCCGCGCTTCAGAAAGAATAACAGCAAATGATTCGGTGGCAAAGTTTTGGAATTCATCAACATATAGATAGAATGGGCGCCTCTTGTTGATGTCTGTAATATCAGATCTGCCCATTGCCTCTAGTTGAATCTTAGTAATAATTAAGGCACCCAGAACGGCAGCATTGTCCTCGCCAATTAAACCTCTACTTAGGTTCACCACTATAATTTTACCTTTATCCATTGCTTCACGAATCGAAAATGAACTGTTGGGCTGGCCAATGATATTGCGGACAATAGGCACGGCTGTGAAAGCGCCTACTTTATTAAGCACCGGCTGGACGGCTTCAGATGCAAATTTATCGTTCCAGCTAGCAAATTCAGTTACCCAAAAAGCCTTTACTATTGGGTCAGTAATATTATCCACGATCATTTTTCGGTAGTTTTTATCGGTTAGCATCCTGGTAATACCTAGCATGGTTGTGCTCGGAGTTTCTAGTAAGGCTAGTAAGGTGAACCTTAGGATGTGCTCTAGCCTAGGGCCCCAGCTATCTCCAAACATCTTCTTAAGTACACCAACTATCTCGGATGCGATATTATTACGGCGATTTTCGTCAGTGTATTCCATAGGGTTAAAGGCTACTGGATAGTGGGAATCATCGGGGTTAATATAGATCACATCCTTGACCCTGTGTTCTGGAATATATTTTAATATCTCTTGGGCGAAGTCGCCATGAGGGTCAATTACCGCAAAGCCTTCGTTGTTATGAATATCAGATAGCGCCAACAGATTAAGCATAAAAGACTTTCCAACACCACTCTTACCGATAATATATAAGTGCCTTTCACGATCTATTCTTTTGATGCCAAACTTGGTATTGCCCTGCCTAAATGTAGTACTACCAAATAGCGATAAATCGCCCTGCTTGGTGTTTTCTAGAGTTGGCAGGCTTGCTGGCGGCTCCCCTACTTTAGTAGATATATAGGCAATGTTTGGTGTTTCTACGCTAGTGTGTGGCAAATGGTATATACTGGCAACTTCTTCTATATTTAACACATACCCTTGGTCATCAAAGAGTCTTTTGCGATAAGCCTCCAGCCCATCAGCCCCTTCTACCATAGCGGTTCCACTAAAGCCATTAAGATTAACAGTATTGAATTGCTTAAAGCCTCCTACCAAAGCCTGAAGGCGCTGGCGAGCAGCAATTTCATTACTACCGATATAACAAACTCTAATTTTTACAGCGTAGCCAAGCTTTTCGGCTTTAGTCTCTACCGCTGCTAGTAGAGTAGTTTGTCCGGCAGGTAGATCCTTTTTTTCTTCACTCTTTTCATTCGGCTTAGCCTTGGTTGCACTGGATGCCTGATGCGCGGCGGGGGTGAAGGCGGCAGACAGTAGAGCCGCCATGAATTTAAAAGGAGCTTTAGCGATATTTTTTTGCCACTCATCAAAGATACCTGTTACCTTGCCGTTTTTAACCTCATCGATATATTCCAGGGATTTAGTGTGCCAATTATCATCAACTGGCTCTAGCAGTATTTGGATCCATATTTCTTCATTTCGATCTAGGCTAGCCAGTACCGTCGTTAATCCTGCCAGAGGGTCAACTTCAAAAGTAGTAAATGTTCTAATTGGGAAAACGTCACTTTTAGTGAGTACTATCTCGGTAGTGTAAGCATTCTGACCTACTAATTCCCGCTTACAATAGTCGGAACCCATTTCGGTTATTTGGACTGAAGGATACTGGGCATATATCTGGCCTTCAACGTAGTCTTTAAGATGGCTTGGACACCAGACATAGAAATATATAAGGTGGTCGTGGCTGACAATCTCAAGGCTAATGTGCTCTTGAATTGGCTCTCCTTCCACGACCGGGCGGAGTATTCCGTGAAGGCTAGCAAAAAGCTGTTCGGCAGAGAGCTCATTTTTTTCATTGTCCTTAGGTACAATAATTTGCAACAAAGTATGATCTGTGGCTTCAATGTGTGCCACTTTTTGCTTAGTAGCCCAAATCTTGTAGGCTAATAGTCCGGCAACCAAAAGCCAGCCCCAGAATTCAAACAGCACAGCATAGACTACTGCGTATAAAGTTATAAAAGTAGTGCCGATAATGTCCATTTTATTAGTAGCTAGAATTGCATACTAGCCTTTAGTCCTTCCCTCCCTAAATATCTTAAATACTCGCTAACGCGTAGATGCCTTTTTTGACTCTAATAAACTGAGGCTTTTCCTGCAAATTTAGCACGATAGTGGTAGCCTTGACCTGGCGCATTGCTAGCACTCTTTTAATAATCTCATCCTTATTTAATGCGCCACTCTCTTTATTAAGGACTTCCTCTATAATATCAGCTACAGTGCCCGACCGGTAGCCCCATTCTCCCAATGCATATATTCCCCTGCCTATCAAAACAAATCTGCCATCCTTGATTAGCTCATTATGGACGGCCTGGGTGGTGACTTGCTTAGGGTTTGTGGCGAGCACAGAAATCCGTTCAGCAATCTCCGAAAAATGTAGTGGGCGAGCTGACTTTGTTAGTACTAAATATATTTTGTCGCGAATACTTTTAGGATTAACTTCGGGCCAGCTATTTAGACCCCAATTACCATCAAGCTCAGAGAGATAGTTAGAGGCCTTGGCTAGCTCCGCTAGGCTCTCCATACTATGCGGCCCATCTATAAGTCTATAGATAGCTTCAAATTTGGCAGGCTTGCCGTTTTGCTTGACTGTTTCAATAAGCATTTCGTGGGTATTTTTAATTTTATCAGCATTAAAGACGGTAATATCGCCCACCAGATGTTGGTGGTGGTCATTCCTGTCAAGATATATCATTTTAGGGTTAACCCGAATAAGGAATATAGCGTGGGGCTGGCGAGATGAGTCGAGGCCTAGTTCGTCGTTAACGGAGTCGAGGCTAATCAAGCCGCCCTTCTTGGTTATCAGCTTCATTACGTCGCTAATAAAGCCATAATCATGATTGCCAATTTCTCTAATTCTAGCAAGGGCAGCCTTCTCTATCTGTCTTACTCGTTCCCTGGTAATATTGAGATCATTACCAATTTGCTCTAGCGTCTGAGGGGCAATATTAATACCACCACGGCGCCTAAGGATTCCCTTGTCGCGGTCTTTTTTTAGATTACCCAAAGAGGTATCTACAAGAGTATTAAGCTGATCATTCGTATATGTTGTCATGATATAAATTTAGGGTAATTGACAATAGCGGCCAGGAGGGCCAGTTCAATCTAGGATATTATATCACTTATAGCTGTTACGGTCAATATTATTTTTTATATCGCCCGCGTCTGGGGGGCTTAATCATCTTATCGGCTAGAAGCTTTTGGCAGTCTTCTAGGGTCAGTTTCTTAGGGTCAGAGTCCCTGGGGATCGTGGTATTAATCTTTCCATCGGTAATGTATGGCCCAAATCGGCCATTTAGAACCTGTATTCCTTCTTTAGTAAAATTAGTAATAATTCGCTCATCTAAAATTTTTTGATGCTCAGCAACTAGCTCGTTGGCCTTTTCTTCTGTCACTAGGAACGGATCCTCGCCCTTTAGGGCTACATTCATAGTTCCTACCTTAAGATAAGGTCCAAAACGCCCAATAGTCGCAATTATTTCTATCTGACTAGGAGTTTTCCCTACCACCCTGGGTAGCTCAAACATCTTGAGGGCTTCCTCCAGAGTAACATCGGATATTTTCCGGCCTTCTGGCATCGGTGCGAATTTTGGTTTTTCCTCGTCTTCTACCTGACCTATCTGAATCATAGCCCCAAAACGGCCTAGCCTAGCGATAATCGGTTTGTTGCTTTTGGGGTCAGTGCCAAGTTTGCGACTCTGGCTGGCTTCGCTTCTAGGAATATCTGCTGATGATTCGATGAGCTTATGGAATGGTTTATAAAAATCTGCTATCATTTCATTCCATCTCTCCTTGCCTTCTGCAATTGCGTCAAAACGTTTTTCGATTTTTGCGGTAAATTGAGGGTCCAGGATCTCCTTAAAATACTTTACTAGAAAGTCGGTAACTACAGTTCCCATATCAGTTGGCAGTAGCCTACTTCTGTCGGTATCGAATTTTTCTTGTTGTTTGGATTTGTCTAGCTTATCGCCGTTTAGCCTAAAAATCTCTATTGTCCTGGTCTTACCATCACTTTGCGACTTTTCGACATAACCACGAGCCTGGATTGTAGAGATTGTCGGCGCGTACGTACTTGGGCGTCCTATACCCTCGGCCTCAAGCTTCTTAACCAGCGAGGCTTCAGAATATCTGGCGGGAGGTCGAGAGAAAGTCTCAGTTGCTAGTATTTCGCCAGGAGTTAGCGCTTGGCCGGCTCGCAGTTTGGGCAGGATGTCTGGGTCGGCCTGGCTAGCAGATTGGTAGGCCTTCAGGAAGCCTGCAAACACCACCACCTCACCTTTGGCAATGAAGTTTTCTGTAATGCGACTAGCACTGATTGTTATCTGAGTTTTTTCAATCTGCGCATCTGCCATCTGTGAAGCGACAGCTCGCGACCAAATTAGCTTGTAGAGCTTAACTTGGCTGGGATCCCCCCCTGCACTTAGAGTACCAAATTCGGTCGGCCTAATGGCCTCGTGAGCTTCCTGGGCACTAGAGTTTTTAACTTTATAGCTTCTTTTTTGGTGGTATTGGCTACCAAAGGCCGATTTAATCTGTTGTTCGGATTGATCTAGGGCTGTTTTGGAAAGGTTAACAGAGTCAGTACGCATATAGCTAATGTGGCCAGACTCATATAATCTTTGGGCCAGCACCATCGTCTGCTTTACCGAATAGCCCAGCCGGCTTGACGCTGCTTGCTGAAGAGTTGAGGTCGTAAATGGCGGGGCAGGACTCTTTTTGGCGGGCTTTTGGATGACATCAGATACGGCATAGGAACTACCAATCAATGTGCTCAGGAACTTTTCGGTTGCATCGGAGCCCTTGATCCTAGTTGATAGTTCAGCCCTAAGAGTGTCATTACTGGGAGAGGTAAATAGTGTAGTTATTTTGTAACTAGAATTTTGCTCGAAGCCTTCTATTTCGCGTTCCTTATCTACAATAAGCCTAACTGCAACGGACTGTACCCTTCCAGCACTCAAGCCGGTTTGGATTTTTCTCCACAGTACTGGGCTTAGCTCGTAGCCAACCAGCCTATCGAGTACCCTCCTGGCCTGCTGAGCATCGACTACATTTAAATTAACCGTTCTGGGAGATTTTATAGACTCCTCTATTGC
>JBCLLP010000009.1:0-22234 GCA_039738615.1 Candidatus Saccharimonadia bacterium | reverse complement strand
CGTATTGCACTAGTATTTTTTGGACTATTAGGCTTAGCACTTTTGGTGATTGGCCTGCGGATGATAATACTCAATACCACCCCTTCAGGAATGCCCGATCCAGCTATAATTGTTAACTATGACACTGCGCAACCAGGCGAATCCAAACCTTCAAATGATGATTATTCCGCATATACGGTAGGCGCTAAGGAGCCCCGAACGATTGCTATACCAAGTTTGAAACTTTACGGATTGGTCCAAAAAGTTGGACTTAACAAGCAAAATGCTATTGCCGTACCAACAAATGTACATTTTGCTGGATGGTACGTAGGTGGAGTAGCACCAGGAGAAATTGGATTAAGTATTATTAATGGTCATGTGTCTGGTAGGCGCTCCGATGGGATCTTCAAGAATTTAGCAAATGCAAAAATCGGGCAAGAAATAGTAATAGAATTTGGCGATAAAAGCATCAAGAAGTTTAGTGTTATGGCTATCAAAATTGTTCCCGAGAAACAAGCCGCCAGCGTACTATTCAACCAAGATGGTAGTATTGATCGTCAATTAAATCTAATCACCTGTATAGGAAAATTTAATGACAAAACTCAAACATATGATGATAGAGTAATCGTTGAGGCTAAATTTATAGAATAAATTTGACAAAGTCCAGTATCACCTTGAACTAAAAACTTACAATACTATTTATTATTAATATCCACTTTTGCCACCAAAATTTTATAGCTATTACTTTTGACAGCAAAAGTAATATAAAACTGCCCTCCTATGGCTCACATCCGGAAGCATTCATAGATGCATTACTTCCTTACTTAAGAAGAACTCGCTTTATTGCTATCGCATAATGCTTTAGACAGCTTCTTAAGTAAGGAGCATAAAACATCTACTCATTTTCTGATGTTCGATGTCGGGGGGGGGGGGGTAGAGTTTATACGGCCCAGCTACTAGTTTGAAGCCCCCGACTATCTGAAGAATCTTTAAAAATCAAATATGTTCTTAACTTTAAGGTTATTATTCTAGGGAGACACCCTGGAATACTAGTTATTATCTAGAGATTGCCAGATGTACCAGCAGCCCACTGATTCATAGGGATGCCATTTGTTTTTTTGTGCCAATTCTTGGGTGGCTTGTGGCGAGGGGAGAGCTTTTAGACCATAAAGTTTTTGGATGCCGTTTTTTATGCCCAGATCACCATGGGCAAGTACGTTTAACCGCCCCATAGCAAACATCAAAAACATGTGGGCTGTCCATTCGCCAATGCCCTTAACTGCTGTTAACTCTGCAATAATTTCATCATTACTTAACGTGTTAAGTATATCTAGCTTAAGACTACCATTCTGTACGTGATTGGCAAGATCACGCACGTATCTGGCTTTGGCATTACTGAGGCCAGCTGTTCTGAGCTCTTCTACCGATTTTTCTAAAATTTGTTTTGGCGTGGGAAAATCTGAACCAAACAAATCACAAAATTTACCACGAATACTACGTGCGGATTTTACGCTGAGCTGTTGGCTAATAATGCTTTCTACCAACTCTTGGAAATAGTTTTGGTGTGGCACGATTGTACATGCCGGGCTACTTGCAATAACTTTTGCAAGCACGACATCATGCTTGCTCAGATGCTTGGAGGCCAACTGCAAATTGGTTTTTGATGCAATTAACATAGGTATCAATACTATTTATTATTAGCCTTTGGTTCATCAGTTTTAGGACGCTTGATCTTACCTAGGGTTTTTTGTTTAATGGTGTCATAGTGGCCTTTGGCTTTAGCATGTATTTGTTGAGCCCAAATATATTCAGTGGCTAGTATTGCCAGCCCTATTATAATAAATAGCAATCCAGGTCCTGGGGCAACAAGCATTATTATTCCACCAATTAGTATGACGAAGCCAGTTAGGGTGATTATTGTTTTTTTCGCAACTCGTAAAATAGTTTTCATAAAAACTATTTTATCACAAAAAAAAGTCCGCCTGCAAATCGCAGGTGGGGTAAGTAGGGATAGGCTGGTTAGCCCCGTGGTGGAGAGGAAAGTTTTAGCAAGGCCTGATTTAGCGTAGTTGGCTTTGCTTTTCTAATCTTTTTGGCATCTGGCCTAGGGAGTATGGTTTCTCGTCCAAAATGCTTCCAGAATTGAAAGTTACTTAGCAAATCTGCTCCTTTTAGGTTTTTGGTGAGATACTAGAATACCAAAATATGTCTTTTTAGTTAGGAGTAAAATTAGGCCGGCTTAGTGATATTATTAGTATCATATAAGATGTATGATAAGGGTAATGCTTAAAAAAATAAGCTCTAATTTTAGATATTATAATTTTGCGCTAGTTTTAGCTGTACTGACTGGCTGCTTAGCTTTGGCGGTTCTTGGGCAGGCTAGTCTAGCCGAGGTAGGAGTGATAGTAATTGCGCTGGTGGCCATCATTCCGGCTATGCGAGATATGATTCGTACCTTAATATCTGGACAGGTAGGCATAGATGTCATTGCTATCGCTGCTATATTGGCATCTCTACTGCTTAATCAATACGCCGCAGCTGCGATTATTGTAATTATGCTAACAGGTGGAGAGGCGCTAGAGGACTTTGCCAAAAACAGAGCCAAGCAAGAGCTTGATGGCCTACTGAAACGAAAGCCAACTATAGCTCATATTATTATCCACTCTAGGATTGAAGATAGGGCAGTCAATAGAATTAAGGTAGGGGATGCAATCCTGGTTAAGCCAGGCGAGATGATTCCGATGGACGGCAAGATATACAAAGGGAATACAGCAGTCGATGAATCAGCCATAACGGGCGAAAGCTTGCCAGAGAATAAAAAACCTGGCGAATCAGTACTTTCTGGCTCAATTAACCTTGATGGCGTGATAGAACTCCATGCCACACTTGTTAGCAAGGACAGTCAATATGAGCAAATAATTAAGCTCATAAGTGAAGCAACTACCAAGAAATCCCCATTAGTAAGACTTGCTGATGTCTATAGCTTACCTTTTACCATTATTACCTTTGGGATGGCAACACTAGCCTGGGTAATTAGTGGCGATCCCCTGCGGGCTCTATCGGTACTAGTGGTTGCCACGCCTTGCCCATTACTTATAGCTACCCCAGTCGCGATAGTCTCGGGCATGAGCCGAGCAGCTAGCCGAGGAATAATTATTAAGAGTGGTGGTGTCCTAGAACAACTTAGTCGCCTTAAGGCAGTTGCTTTTGATAAGACCGGCACATTAACTCAGGGCAGGCCAGTCGTTTCGAGTATAAATAGCTGTGGCATCACGAAGTACGAGCTTTTAAGGCTTACCGCTAGCGTTGAGCAGTTTTCTAACCATTCATTGGCTCAAGTAGTAGTTAGTGAAGCAAAAAGGCATAAGCTAGCGTTAATTAGAGTTAGTGGCTCCAAGGAGTATCCTGGGAAGGGGATTATGGCGTACCTGAGCCGAGAAAAAATAATCGTTGGAAGCTTTGAGTTTTTAGGTGAGCAGGGCGTTGATTTATCAAGCCCTGTTTGTGTGGGTCATAGTGAACATAGTAATACCTCGCTATATATTGCCCTAGATAAAAAGTACCTAGGCTCAATAAGCTTTAAAGATCCCCTGCGCACTGAAGCGCAAGTAACCATCCAAAAGCTCCGGCGCCTTGGTGTCGAGAAGTTTATAATACTAACAGGCGATAGGAAGCAAGTTGCAGAGGGTATCGCAAAAGAGCTAAATATCACTGCTATTCATGCTCAATTATTACCAGCCCAGAAGGTTCGTCTGCTTCTAGACGAAAAAAAACATATTAGCCCAATTGCCATGGTGGGGGATGGTATTAACGATGCGCCAGTTTTGGCGGCTTCAGATGTGGGGATTGCTCTTGGAGCCAAGGGCTCCACGGCCGCCTCCGAGGCTGCCGATGCTGTTATCATGCATGATGATTTAGGAAGAGTCAGCGAGCTAGTGGCAATCTCCAAGCGCTCTGTAATGATAGCCAAGCAGAGTATTTTTGCTGGGATTGGCTTAAGCTCTGTGCTGATGGTCTTTGCTGTGCTGGGCTTTATTGTCCCTATTGCTGGGGCGTTTATGCAAGAGGCTATAGATGTAGTAGTGATATTAAATGCCCTTAGGGCCCGCTTTAGACCAAGGGGGATTAAGATCTGATGTTAATAACTGGACTTATGCAAAATCGCCATTCCCAGGGTGAATATGGTCGAGTGAAAACTGTTTTATCTGAAAGAGGGGTATCCGTAGATACATCGATAGAAGAAAAACAGTTTGTAGCCAGCCATATTTGGCTTGGGGGTGGGGAGCTTTGCATAAGTCCAGTTAAGTCCTATGAGTTGCAGTATTTTTTTAATTATTAGATACTAATAAGTATGAAAACATCACAGCTTTTTACTAAGACCACTAAAAGCGTTTCGGCTCAGACGGAGTCTATTAATGCTAAGTTGCTCACCAGGGCAGGCTATATCTACCAGGAGATGGCTGGTGTATACGCCTATCTTCCGTTAGGGCTAAGGGTAATTAAAAAAATTGAAGCAATCATTAGAGGCGAGATGGATAAGATTGGACAGGAAATATTATTACCATCACTCTCTAACAGGGGCCGCTGGCATGCTACCGAGCGTCACGATAGCATTGATATTTTAATGAGCACTAAGGCAGCCAATGAATTGGCGCTTGCCAATCATAGCGCAGAGTATATTCTTAATCCCACCCACGAAGATATTATTACCCCGCTTGCTAAACATTTTCGCACTAGCTATAAGGACTTCCCTTACGCGATGTATCAAATCCAGACAAAGTTTCGTAATGAGCCTAGAGCAAAGTCTGGCTTAATGCGCGGTCGTGAGTTTATTATGAAAGACCTCTATAGCTTTCATACCACAGAGGCTAGCTTGAATGAATTCTATGAAATAGCTAAAGAACACTATCTCGCTATCTATGAGCGACTGGGCTTAGGAGATAAGACCTTTATCACAGTTGCTTCTGGCGGTGATTTTACCACCAATTACTCTCATGAGTTCCAAACAGTTCTTAGCAGTGGCGAGGATGATATATATTTAGATAGAAAAAATAAAATAGCCTATAACAAAGAAGTAGTAACTCCAGCCGATGCCAAAAAGCTGGGTGTGGATTTTGATAAGCTCGAGAAGATTAGTGCTAGCGAGGTCGGCAATATATTCCCGCTTGGCACTAAATTCTCCAAGCTACTTGATTATAAATATGCCAGCGAGGACAACAAGCAAGCCTTAGTATGGATGGGGAGTTATGGTATTGGCGTATCACGGCTAATGGGTGTGATGGCCGAGCTCTTTAGTGACGATAAGGGTTTGATGTGGCCAGAAGCTGTAGCTCCATTTAGCTTTCATATAGTGGTATTACCAGATGATAAGAATATGGAGGTTGCAGCTAAAATCTACCATGAGCTCGGTGAGGATAATTGTCTTTTTGATGATAGACCAGCTGCCAGAACGGGAGAAAAATTTAACGACGCTGACTTGATAGGCTGCCCCATACAAATCATTGTTAGCCGAAAAACCCTAGAACAAAATAGCGTAGAGGTTATTAGTAGATCTGGCAAATTTGAGAGCTATATGTGTAGTATTGATGATGCTAGCTCAATATCAAAAAAGCTTTCATAGGCTTGTTAAGTATTTTTTAGTCTTTGAATTTGATGGTTACTACTTCTGGTTCCAGAAATATCCCAAATTTATTTTGGGCTAGTTGTTGTATTTTGCTTACCAATCTCTCTAGGTCTTTTTGGCTAGCCCCACCAACATTTTCTAATACTAGTGAATGGTTAGGGTCAATTCTAACTTTTTTGAAGTCTTTGGGCTGAATATTTAATAATTCTATCAACCACCCTGCAGCAATTTTATATGTATTTTTATTAAGTGGTATTATTTTGGTATCATCTGGGTAAGCCTTGATCTCGGGGTATGCCAACATTAGTTGTTCGGCCTTTTGCCTAGACACTATTGGATTTTTGAAAAACGATCCGGCATTGGGTGCTACAGCTGGATCTACGAATTTATTGCTTCTTATTTCTAATACAGCCGAGCGTATCTGTGTCAGGCTTGGATTAGTAATGGATCTCTTCTCAAAATAATTTATTACATCCTTATAGTTAGGGATCGTGGGGGGCTTTTTGGATAGCTTAAATGTTACATCGGTAATTATATAGCGCCCCTTTTGTGACGATTTAAAAATACTATCTCTGTATTTGAGCTTACAATCCTTTGAAAGTAGGCTAGCTACTGCTAGATTGCTAGTATCAAAAACCTCTACCGATAATAGGGTGTCTTTAAGCTCTTGACCGTAGGCGCCAATATTTTGGACAGGCGCTGTCCCTGTCATACCTGGTATCCCAGATAATGCCTCTAATCCTGCCAGCCCCATATCTATCATCCTGCTGACAACCTTATCCCAGTTTTCGCCAGCACCAACACGAATACATATTTCATTCTGGTTACTAGAGATAATCTCGAAACCCTTAATATCTATTTTAATAACTAGCCCTTGATATAGCCCATCATCAAAAATGATATTACTACCGCCGCTAAGTATTATATGCTCTAAATCATTATCCTTGAGCCACATAAAAATTTCTGGTAATTGGCTCTTGCTAGTAACCTCCACAAAGTATTTAGCTCTACCCCCAATCTTAAAGGTAGTTAGCTCGGCAAGGCTAACATTATTTTGTAACTTAAAATTCATAATAGTTAATCTTACCGTATTATTTGCAAGTATCATAGTCTTGTAGTGAGCTGTAGAGCTGTATTATAATGAGCTTATAGTAAGTCCAATAAACAGTTAATAAAAGACCAGGAGTAAGGCCAATGAAAGATTTAGCAAGTAGAACTTGTTTTGCATGCGAAGGGGGAACACCGCCATTGACGCATTCCCAGATAGCCAAGTATAAAAACCAGGTTAGTGAGCAGTGGGAAGTACTTAAGGATTATAGCATCAAAAGAAAGTTTAAATTTGAGGACTTTAAGGAGGCGATGGTGTTCGTTAATAAAGTTGCCGATATCGCTAACCACGAAGATCACCACCCAGATATTTATATTTTTTATAATATCGTTGATATTGAACTATACACGCATGCCGTAAAAGGCCTTAGTGAGAATGATTTTATTGTGGCCGCCAAGATAGATAAGCTGTAAGCATAATTATTTTGTCACCCCCCCATAGTATTTGTTACAAAAGGTGTATAATGAAGGTACACCGCTTTTATTGAAAGGAGGTGAAAGGATATGAAGAGACGCAAAACTTTGAGGCAATTTCGTCGAATGCAACGCAATTTGTTGCATGATCGTCAAATTGTGGAAGACATCTTAGATGAAATGGCCACAGCCTGGGCTATTCGCGCTGAGGCCCTCCAAGCCAGCGCATTAGCAGCAAGAGCCACCAAAAAGTCAAACTAAGAAAGGCTATAGATTTTGTTAGATATAAAAGTGTGCATTTGGGTGATTCTTCATTCGGGTATCATTAGAGCCCCAAGAATCAATCGTCCAAATGTCGTTTTTATGGCAGAATCTAGCATACAAACAGTACTAATTTATTCTGGTGGCAGTATTTTTGCTATAATCAGTTTATGATTAATTTAATTTCATGGAATGTTAATGGTATTCGGGCAGTTATTAAAAAAGGTGAGTTTGCCAAATTAATACAAACCTATCATCCTGATATATTGTGCCTTCAAGAGATTAAGGCCAATCAAGAACAGGTTGAGATAGACTTATCTGGGTATCATACATACTGGAACTCGGCCGATAAAAAAGGCTATAGCGGCACGGCAATCTTTAGTAAGGTTAAGCCCCTGAGTGTGAGTTACGACTTCACTGATACCCTAGCTAAGAAGTATAATTTGATTGATACCCAAGACAGAGATAGTAGCATGGAGGGCAGGGTAATATCAGCGGAGTTTCAAAAATTCTATGTAGTTACTGCTTATACTCCAAACTCTAAAGACGATTTAAGTCGCCTAGAGCTACGCCATCAGCACTGGGACCCGGCTTTTTTAGAACATTGCAAGGAGCTAGAAAAACACAAGCCAGTGTTAGCTTGTGGTGACTTTAATGTTGCCTATAGCGAGGATGATCTTGCTAGACCTAAAGCCAATATTGGCAAGCATGGCTTTACCAACGAAGAAAGAGCTGGCTTCCAAGCCTTCCTAGATGCTGGTTTTATAGATACATTCAGAATCTTTCATAAAGGCAATGGACATTATACTTGGTGGAGCCATTGGGGTAATGCTAGGGCTAACAATGTCGGGTGGCGCATAGATTACTGGCTCTCCAGCAAGGCTCTTAAACCCAGCATAAAAAAGGCCGACATTTTTGCCGATCAGCTTGGTAGCGATCACTGCCCTGTGACACTCACAATAGATGATTTAAGGTAGCTAGTAAGGCTATGGAATAAGACTTGAAAATATACCACTAATAAGATATAATTTATACTCATTATGGCAAAGAATACCAAGCGACAAATTACAATCATCAAAAATAAAGCCACTGGAAGTAGATATTTTACTTCCAAGAATACCATCAATACTCCAGACAAAATAGAATTTAAGAAGTTTGACCCCAAGACCCGCAAGGTCGAAACTTTCGTGGAAATTAAGTCCAAGCTCAGCTAAACAATTAGCTAAATTATATAAATCTAATATGCTTGAGTTTTCTAGACTAACCAATATCTGGTATAACCAAGCAATTGATAAAGCCCTAGCTCAGTAGCTTGAATCATTATCTCAAAAAGTATATAATTGTAAGTATTATTTTAATTAAAACAAACGGAGGAAGTATGGCAAAAAAGTATGGCCATGTAATTGAGTTTTATGGAGAGAACTGCCCGCACTGTATGAGTATGAAGCCAATAGTCGCCGAGATAGAATCTAAGACCGGCGTTAAAATTGAAAAGCTAGAGGTCTGGAATAACAAAGAAAACGCCCGCAAGATGGAGTCCTATAATGATATTATCAGTGAGGCCTGCGGTGGATTCCCGGGAGTTCCATCATTTGTGAATGTAGCTACCAGGCAGGCGCTATGTGGAGCCCACGACAAAAATGACATTATTGAACTTATGCAGGGAGCAAACTGTAAGGGTAATGTCTGTAAGCCGCATAGCAAGAACAAATAGGGTGTGTAAATGTAAAATTGGTGTACGAATGAAGCATAGCAAGGATAATTACGATTAAAAAAAATAAGACCCTTCATCAACATCCGCACCACCATACTATCGCTCCTAAGCCACCATCAAGGCTGCTATGGCTTATGGAGGCAGTATTTGTTAGCCTAGCAGTTTTTGCTGTATTGGCTATAGTTTTAGTTCTGTATTTAGCTGCCACAAATCACCAAAAGGCCCAAGATGCCATAAAGAAACTGACAGGTATCGTACCTACCAGTCAAGCAGATTTGAATTATAAAAAAATACATTCCACACTTGGCTTTGAACTTACCATTAACGATAGACTCCAAAATACTGAAGCCATTCTAGCTGGTCCTGATAAGGTAGTGAAAAGTGGCAGCGAGACTTTTGCCCCTGATAGCTATGTAACTATAAATGTTTACCCAGATACCACAGGTCAAATCGCTACGTCGCAAGCTGATATGGGCCTTGAAAGTATTACATATTTAAGTGCCCAGACAAGCAGCAAGAAGACTATTATTGATGATCTTAAAGCGCAGTATGGCTCAAATATTGAAGATTTTAAGTTATTGGATAAATATTATGCGCCAGTTAGTGATCAAAACAAAACCTACACTCTTACCAAGTCCGAAGAGGTAACTGTGGGGGGCAATAAATTTCTCAAAAACAGCTATGAGATAATAAATAATCAACCAATTAAGTACAAGACCTATCAGACTGACTATCTAACAGTCCAAAATGGCCGCCCCTATAAAATTACAATTTATCAAAATCTGGGGTCCAAGACAACCGACCTTTCAGCCTTTAATACTATTCTAGATTCGCTTAAGTTTTACCCACTAGAAAATAGCGCCAGCCTTACTAATTTGAATAACAAACCAGACAAGCCCACCCAGCAAGCAAGCTCAATACTCAACGGTTTCATAGCCCACGCTTCTAGCCATCCGTTATCAAAAGACCCAGCCATTCAGGTCGTGGCTAAGAATATGCCAGCAGTAGTTCGTATTGCCTCTACTAACTGCATTGATTATGAATTAGCATTAGGTACAGCAAAGCAAAGTTTTACAGGTGGATGTTCGGGGGCATTTGGCTCGGGCTTTATTATTAGCCCCGATGGGTACGTGGTAACGAACGGCCATGTGGTGCATTCTTCTGCCGTTGATGTGCTCAGGGCCAACATTATGTTTGGCAATCTGGCTACTATTAAGAGCTACTTGGGCTTTTTAGTAAAGACCACTTTTGTCACCCAGGATAGCGCTGATGCATTTTATGCTAGAGTAGTTCGCAATGATGATACGGCATTACAACCAATTTTAAACTCACTTGAATGGCAGGAATTGGAGGAAACATCAATAACCGAGACAAAACAAGCAAGTTTCTATGCAGTCCAGCTGTCTAATCAGGTTGTCATCTTTGATGAGAAAAATTTACAGAATTTTAATTATGGGAGCACAATAGTAAGAGCTGAACTAATAGCTAAAGATTATGATCCAAATATGACCGATGAGGGTGGTTTTAGGGGCTCTGATGTTGCAATCCTTAAAATTGATGAACGAAAAAATTACCCATTTGTTACGCTTGGTAGTATTGACGGCTTAGGAGCCGGAAGCCCACTGACAGTTATAGGCTTCCCTGGAGTAGCCGAGAGTAGTGTAGTAGATGAAAAGCAAAGTATACCCACCGCTACACTGGGGCAAGTTAGTGCCATTAGAGATGCCAAAGGCACCACCAATAAACTCATTCAGTCTGATGTTGCAATAGGCCGTGGCAATTCAGGCGGCCCTGCCTTCAATCAGTATGGTGAGGTTGTAGGCTTAGCCACCTATACCGTATCAGAAAATACCTCTGGAGGTGGCGCGAAGGTAAATTATATGAGGGATATTGCAGATCTCAAGGCATTACTAAAAAAGAACCACATTATATTGCCTGCAACTGCTGAGGGTAACCAGAAATTATGGGAGCAAGGTCTAGAAAAATTCTCCAATGCCTATTATAGTTCTGCAATAGCGGACTTTAGGAAGCTTAAGGCTCAATACCCGGCACATAGACTTGTTGATAGCTTTATAGCCAGGGCCGAAACTGCCAAAAAAGATGGTAAAGAAGCCACTCCACCAGAGGTATACATAACAATAGTAATTGTAGTAATTGTGGTAATTATTATACCGGGCATAATTCTATTCTTTGTAATCCGGCATCACAGGGGGCGGAAAGGTGCTCACGAGGCTTATATGCAGCAGCCAGGGGGTATGCCAACAATGGCTCAACAGTCTAGCGTAGCACCAATAGCACCACCGCTAGGCCCCACGGCAATTAATACGCCACCTCAATCTGACATCCAACCAAGAATTGTAGATATGCTTGGCACACCTCCAGCTCAGCCTACTAGTCCTCAAGATCAGGATAATCAGCCTCCACCTCCTCCACCAATGCCCTAAAACTGCTATAATGAGAATAGCATAAGAATCAAGGGAGAAATAATTAAATGATAAGAGTTGCAATTAATGGCTTTGGGCGAATAGGCCGTAATGCATTCAAGATTGCTAGCGCCAATCCCAAACTAGAGGTAGTCGCAATTAATGACCTAACTGACACCGCTACACTAGCCCACTTGCTAAAATACGATAGTAATTATGGAACTTACCATAAGCAAGTTACTAATACCCCAGATAGTATTGTGGTAGATGGTCATAGCATCAAAGTTCTAACCGAGCGAGACCCCGCTAAGCTACCTTGGGCTAAATTAAATATTGATGTAGTAATTGAATCTACGGGATTCTTTACTTGTGTTGAGGATGCCAATTTGCACATCAAGGCCGGTGCCAAACGAGTAGTTGTATCATCTGCAATCAAGAATGATGAAGGCAACGCTAAGGCCGGTAATTTCTTGATAGGAGTTAATGAGCAAGATATGTCTGACCAAGAGATTATCGCTAATCAATCATGCACCACCAACGCCATTACGCCTATTGCACTAGTAATTGAAAAAGAGTTTGGAATTGAAAAATCGCTAATGACCACCGTCCACGCCTACACAGCTTCTCAGGCTCTTCAGGATGCACCCAATAAGGATTTGCGTGAGGGTCGCAATGCAGCTGAGAATATTGTGCCCACCACCACTAATGCCACAGTAGCAGCTGCCAAGATACTACCCACTCTCAAGGGTAATTTCTTGGGACTTAGCATTAGGGTCCCAGTACAAGTAGTTTCAATCGCTGATTTCACTATTGTCACCAAGCGCAATACAACAGCCGAGGAAGTTAATGCAGCACTTAAGAAGGCCTCAGATTCACCCAGGATGAAGCATATTCTGGCTTATACCCAGGAAGAGTTAGTATCAAGTGATTTTATAGGGAATCCCCACTCAGCTATTGTTGATTCTAAACTTACTCAAGTGGTGGGTGGTAATCTGGTTAAGGTTGTTGCCTGGTATGATAACGAATGGGGTTATTCCAACAGACTGGTAGAAATGGTTGAGCTGACGGGCGAGAAGATAAAATAATATGAAGGTCTTTATCGCTGCTGATCATGCTGGGTTTATTAAAAAGGATGAACTAGCTAAAAGACTAGAGGAAAATTATCAAATATTTGATATGGGGCCATACAAACTAGACCCAAATGACGACTACCCAGTATATGCCAAGAAGGTTGCACTGGCAGTTGCTCAAAATCCCGATTCGATGGGCATCCTAATTTGCTTGAGTGGGGAAGGAATGGCTATTGTGGCAAATAAAATAAAAGGCATAAGAGCAGCAGTGGCCACCAATAAAACGCAGGCAACAGAAACTAGGGCAGATAATAATACTAATGTACTGAGCCTATCAGCTAGTGAGCTATCCTCTAGGGAGCAATTAGATATTGCTACCGCTTGGCTAGATACACCTTTCTCGGAGTTAGCGCGCCACAGGCGAAGGCTAGAGCAAATAGAGGCAATTGAGCAGGAGACTGGGCTATGACCAGGATTGTACCTTCCGTGCTGGCATATGATAAGAATCAGTATCAAGCTCGTCTAGCAATTATAAGGCAACTCACTAACAGGTTTCAGCTAGATATTATAGATGGCGAATATGTGGACAATAAAACCATTAACCTTAATGAAGTCGGCAGGCTAACCGATATTAAAATGGACGTTCATCTTATGGTCAAAGAGCCCAAGGTATATATTGAGCAGGCCATAGCTCTTAATGTTAATCAAATCATAATCAAATACGAGTGTGGGCAAGACATAACACCATATTTGGAACGGATTAAAAAAGCTGGCCTTAGGGCTGGAGTGGCATTTAACCCAGAAACTCAGCTCAGTAAAATTAAACCATTTATAGAAATTGCTAGTCATATTTTAATGATGGGCTACCCAGCTGGGTTTGCTGGTCAAAAGCTTGACCTTATGGTTTTAGATAGGTTGCCAGAAGTGCGAGCTATGTTTCCATTGGCTGAGGTTGGGCTCGATGGAGGAGTTAACCTAAAAAATGCTAAAAAAGTCCTTCAGGCAGGCTTTGATGTGGTTAATATCAATTCAGCAATTTTTGATAGTCCTGATCCATTAAGCCAATATTCTGAATTTTTGGGGTACTTGATATGATTCATACTACCCAAGAACTAGAGCTAATAGCTAATCAGATAAGACAAGATATTATTCATATGCTGGTAGAGGCAGGCAGTGGACACACTGCTGGCCCTCTAGGTATGGCAGATATCTTTACGGCGCTATATTTTGAAGTACTACGCCACCAGCCCCAAAAGCCTAATTGGCCAGAGCGCGATAGGATGCTGTTAAGTAATGGGCATATTAATCCTGTACTTTATGCCACCATGGCTAACGCGGGGTATTTCCCTCGCTCGGAGCTTAAGACACTTCGTAAGTTTGGTACTAGGCTTCAAGGCCACCCCGAGCGCACTAGGCTACCCGGGCTAGAAACTACTAGTGGGCCACTTGGTAGTGGTATTAGCCAGGCATCAGGGATGGCCTATGGTTTGCGGATGGATTCTAAAAAGCAACAAAGAGTCTGGTGCTTGACTAGTGACGGTGAGCACCAAGAGGGTAATACCTGGGAGGCAATAATGTTTGCTGGTAAGAACCGCCTAAGTAATCTAACCGTAGTAGTAGATAGGAATAATATTCAAATCGATGGCATGACAGAAGATATTATGCCCCTAGAGCCTTTTGCGATGAAGTACCAAGCCTTTAATTGGCATGTCATAGAGATAAATGGCCATAATTTTCAGGAGATAATTTCGGCTATGGAACAGAGTAAGGCGATTTTTGAAAAGCCGACTTGCATCATAGCCCACACAATCCCAGGTAGAGGCGTTGATTTCATGGAATTTGATTTTCGATGGCATGGTGTGCCACCAGGAGCTAAAGACTTTTCTGGAGATCCACCTAGAGCAGTTCAGGCCAAGGCCGCCTTAGAGAGGCTACGAACGCTTAATGGTAAGATACGGAGTGAGCATGAATAGTAGTGCCAAATTAAACCCTAGCCTATTTACTGCTAAGCTCGAGCTAGTACCTATTCGTAAAGGTTTTGGTGAAGGCTTGGTGGATGCAGGCAAAAATGATGACTCAGTTATGGCACTTACGGCTGATCTGCTAGAATCCACCCAAGTAGAGCCCTTTGCAAAAGCATTTCCCGATAGGTTTATAGAGGTTGGGGTAGCTGAACAAAACATGGTGACACTCGCCAGTGGCCTAGCGGCTGTCGGGAAAAAGCCATTTACCACTAGCTATGCGAGCTTTAGCCCTGGCCGTAATTGGGAACAAATAAGAACAACAATTTGCCTCAATGACAGGAATGTTAAGATTATTGGCCATCATTCTGGTGTCTCTGTTGGCCCAGATGGTGCTACCCACCAAATGCTGGAAGACATTGCTTTAATGCGCGTTATGCCCAATATGACAGTAATTGTGCCTTGTGATAGTATTGAAGCCCGCAAAGCTACCGTTGCCCTAGCTAAGACTACCGGCCCAGGCTATATGAGATTAGCCCGCGAGAAAACAGCAGTAATTACAACTGAGGCGACACCATTTGAGATAGGCCAGGCCCAGCTTTTTAGGGACGGGAAGGATATTAGTATTATTGCTTGTGGCCCACTAGTGTATGAGGCGCTATTGGCCGCTAAAGAGCTAGAAAAGCTTAACATCAGTGCTGAAGTCATTAATTCTCCATCCATCAAGCCCCTAGATAGTGAGCTAATACTAAGCAGTGCTAATAAAACCAATAAAGTCATAACTATCGAGGAGGCCCAGGCAGTCGGTGGTCTAGGTGGAGCGGTTGCTGAACTCCTTGCTGAGTATTCCACCGCCAAGCTTAGTAGGCTAGGCATCCAAGACCGTTTTGGTCAGTCCGGAACAATTCAAGAATTGTGGAAGGAATACGGCCTAGATAGTAAAGCCATTATTAAGCTGGCTAAATCAATACATATGGGCAAGAGCAAATGAACCTAGATATTATATCGGTAGGAAGAGTGGGCTTTGATATATTCTTTAGTGGTAAGAGCCTGAAGCCTAGTATAGTCGCCGGTGGTGATGCTATTTTATTAAATAATGGCAGCACTTACCCAGTAGAGCACGCTGTTTACGAAGCTGGTGGGGCAGGGCTTAATTCCGCCATTACCTTTGCTCGTCAGGGTATTAAGACTGGCTGTATTGCTAGGATCGGTAAGGACCATATAGCCAACCAAATTAAAATAATAGCCCGCCACGAGGGCCTTGAGCACGAGCTACTTATCAATAATCCCGAGCACCATACAGATATGACCGTCCATATCATTACTGATAGAGCCAATGAGATAGATCTGCGCTATAGTAACTCAATTAACTCTATTAGAAGGGCAGATATTATATTCCCAGGGCTTAGTACCAGACTACTTTACTTAGCTGAGATACCAGTAGATTTTAAGCTACTTAAGTTTTTCGTGAGTTGGGCAAAGGTCAATGGCATAGAGATTGCAGCTAATATTTGTGATTTTAAGGGGTATAATCAAAGGCAAATTAACTATGCCATATCTAGTATGGATAGAGTAATGATGCCAATAGCGTTTGCCAGTAAGATATTCAATGATGTCTCTGACCATTTTGAAATTATGCGTCAGCTTAATGCACTTGGGCCTAAATCAATTTTATTGTATGATGTCTGTAAAGAAGCTTATGCTTTTGAGGATAAAACACTCTATAGCTGTGAAACCTATAAGGTAGTTAATCCGCTTGATATAACTGGAGCAGAAGATGTTTTTGCGGCGGGATATACATCGGCTATGTTTCAAAAGCGTAGTGTTTCCGAGGCATTGACCATAGCCAGCGCCAATGCTTGCTCAGTAATGGAAGTATATGGAACGCGCGCTGGTATATTAAGAAAGCCCGCATTAGCAACAATGAAAGTAACGGCAGGAGAAATATAATAATTATGGAGCATAGGGTAGATATACTAAGTATTGGTGATGTTGTGACGGATGTATTTATAGAGCTGCTTGCTAATGAGGCTAGGGTAGATAGCGATCCTAAAACGCATCACCCATTATTGTGCATGACTTTTGGCACCAAAATACCTTTTAATAAAGCCATAGTAGTAGATGGAGTAGGTAATAGCCCTAATGCAGCCGTATGTTTTGCTAAGCTAGGGTTTAATTCTAGTCTGTATGCTAATATTGGCGATGATAAGGTTGGCGAGGAAATACTGCTAAGCCTTAGGGCACATAAGGTTTCTACAGAGTATATCCATATCAATAAGGGCATGGCTAGTAATTATCATTATGTGTTGTGGTATGGAGCTGACCGCACAATACTAATTAGACATGAGCCCTATCCATATATTTGGCCTAGTATCTCTCAAGCCAGCGCACCTAGGTGGATCTACCTTAGTTCAATTGGCGAGAAGGCTCACCATATCCACGATGATATTGTCAAGTATTTATCCGCTAACCCAGATGCTAAGCTTGCCTTCCAGCCAGGTACGTTCCAAATCCGTGCAGGTGTAACGAAGCTAAAGGCGCTCTACCAAAGGACAGAGCTATTTGCGGTAAATTTGGAGGAAGCGCAGGCTATTACAGGCTCACAGTCCAATGATATCCCAACTCTTATGAGGGTTCTGCATAACTATGGACCTAAAATTGTTGTAATTAGCGATGGTCCTAATGGTAGCTTCGCAAGCGATGGAACTACAATATATAGCATGAGAAATTATCCAGACCCTAAGAAGCCATATGATCGCACTGGCTGTGGTGATGCCTATACATCTACATTTGTAGCAGCCCTGGTAAGTGGTGAAAATATTCAGACTGCTCTTCGCTGGGCACCAATAAATCCAATGAGCGTCGTGCAGCAGCTTGGGGCTCAGGCCGGGTTATTATCAAAGCCTAAGCTTCTCAATCTCCTCGCCCGCGCACCCCAGGATTACCAGCCCCAGGAAATTGCAAAGGTATGAATAAAATATATGATCTGATTATTATTGGAGCTGGGCCAGCTGGTATGACGGCCGGGATTTATGCGGCCCGCAAAAAGCTCAAGACATTAATTATAAGCAAGGATATTGGTGGCCAGGCCGGGTGGAGTAGTGATATTGAGAATTATCCTGGCTTTAGTATGGTTACTGGCCCAGACCTAGTTAGTAAGTTTGAGCATCATCTGGAGGAGTTCAAGGACGATGTAGAGTTAAGAGTCAGTATTTCTGGTGTTAAGCAAATATCAAAGAAGGATAATAATTTTATAGTTATCTCAGGCGATGGCAAAAAGGAACATGCTCGAGCAATTATTATAGCTGGAGGCAGACTACCCAGAGCGCTTGGTATTCCCGGAGAGAAGCAGTTCCTAAATAAAGGTGTAGCGTATTGCGCCTGGTGTGATGGGCCAATATTTAAAGGTAAAGATGTCGTTGTGGCCGGGGGAGGTAACTCCGGGCTAGATGCAGCTCTTAATCTAAGTAGGTTAGTGAATCAGATATATATTATCAATGTCACCAAAGAGCTCACAGGCGACCCAGTGATGATAGAGAAGGTTATGGCACTTGCTCACATAAGAATAATCAACAACGCTGAAATATTAGCAATTGAAGGGGAGCGAGTGGTCGAGTCGGTAAGGATAAAATCTGGCGATGGCGGGCTAGAGAAGGACCTACCGGTTTCGGGGGTGTTTATAGAAGTTGGCTCAATTTCAGCTACCGACTACCTTAAAGACCTGCTAAAGCTTAACAAACAAGGCGAAATAATTATAGATGAATATAATATGACCTCTGTAGCTGGTATTTTTGCCGCCGGAGATATTACAGATATAAAAGAGAAGCAAATAATAACTGCCGCAGGTGAGGGCGCAAAAGCCGGTATACAAGCATCTCAGTATTTAGCTAAACGATAAATACTGCTATAATTAAAATAAGTAAAGGAGTACAAACATGGCCAACAATACAGATAAAAAAGTAATGCTCTACACAACCCCTACTTGTGTGTTTTGTAAGTCAGTCAAGGACTATTTTGCAGAAAATAACATAGACTATGAGCTTGTTGACCTCGGGGTAGATAGGGATAGAATTCAAGAGATGGTTGATAAATCTGGACAGATGGGCGTTCCCGTGATTGATATAGATGGCGAAATCATCGTAGGCTATGATAAGGGTAGGCTCAATACGATATTTTCCAAAGCTTAATTGGTCACTTGACAGGACGGTCCTATCTGTATAAAATTAAGCACAAGAATCATACTTTAAAAGGAGATAATATGCCAAAAACTAAGCCCAAAAGCCGAACCTCCAAAAGCCAGCTTGTACCTATGACAAAATCCAACCAGCTAACAGTAATTATGATATGTGCTCTGTTTGTGCTTGTAGGAGTTTTCTTAGTGTACAAGAGCTTTGCAGCTACAGTCTTTATAAATTAGACAAGATTTAATAAATATAAATTTTTATCTTGACAATAACCGTAAGCTGTTAGAATATAGATATAAGTATTAATTAAAAATAAAAAAAATGCTTACCACAAAAAATAAAAAAATACGAATTGAATACTATAGTTCAGAAGCTGACATTCAAGTCTTAGCCATACCTAGGCAAGCACTATTAAGTGTTGTTCGTTCTATCCTTATTAGCTAATAATATTGCTACAATAGTAGTATGGGTGCTTTTAAGTTACATTCTAGGTTTTCACCTAGCGGAGATCAGCCTGAAGCCATTAAAAAGCTATCTGGCGGGTTAGTTGGAGCTAAAAAATCTGAACAAACATTGCTTGGGATTACTGGTTCTGGCAAAACTTTTACTATGGCTAATGTCATAGCTAATTATAGCAAGCCGACACTTGTCTTGTGCCATAATAAGACTCTTGCCGCACAGCTCTATGGCGAGTTTAAGGAATTTTTCCCTGATAATGCCGTGCATTATTTTGTTAGCTACTTTGATTATTATCAGCCAGAGGCCTATATTGCCCGTAGTGATACATATATAGAAAAAGACAGCGCTATTAATGAGGAAATAGACAGGTTACGACACGCCGCCACTGCTAGTTTGCTGAGCCGTAAGGACGTATTAATTATTGCCTCAGTTAGTTGTATTTATGGCATCGGTAGCATTGATGACTATGCCAAGATGACCATTAAGCTCAAGCTTGGTGAAATGCGCCAGCGCGATAAACTTTTGCGTCAGCTTAATGATATTCAGTATTCCCGTAACGACATAAGTTTTGAGCGTGGTACATTTAGGGTTAGGGGAGAAAACCTAGATATTTTCCCAGTTGGCGAGCAATGTGCCTACCGAATAGAATTCTTTGGCGACGAAATAGCTACTATTAAACAAATTGACTACCTTACTGGTGAGGTCATAGGTCAGCTCAAAGAATTAGATATTTTCCCGGCTAAGCACTATGTCACTCCTAGAGATCAGCTCCAAAAAACTATTCTAAAAATACAGGATGAAGCAACCGATAGAATCGCCTGGTTTAAGGACAATGCCAAGTTCCTTGAAGCCCAAAGGCTAGAGAGTAGAATTAAGTATGACATAGAGATAATGGAACAAACGGGCTACGTAAAAGGAATTGAAAATTATTCCCGCTACCTTACTAACCGTGAGCCTGGTGAGCAGCCAGCAACACTAATGGACTATTTTCCGGACGACTTTCTAATGATGATAGATGAAAGCCACATGACTATCCCACAGGTAGGGGGTATGTATAGTGGCGACCGAGCTAGGAAGGAAAATCTTATTGAGCATGGCTTTAGATTACCCAGCGCTATAGATAATAGGCCTCTGAATTTCTCCGAATTTGAGCGACATATCAATAATGTTGTATATATGTCGGCCACACCTAGCACCTACGAGCTCAGCCGATCCGATAATATTGTCAAGCAAATTATTCGCCCTACCGGCCTTCTAGATCCAGCTATTGAGGTCAGGCCTAGCGAGCATCAGGTAGACGACCTGATAGCCGAGATCCGGCAACGAGTAAAAAAACACCAGCGAGTGCTGGTAACTACACTAACCAAGCGGATGTCCGAGGACCTTACCGACTATCTTTCGGAGCTTGATATTAAGGTTCAGTATTTACACTCCGATGTTGATACTATGGAGCGCACAGATATATTGAGGGATCTACGGGCTGGGGTCTATGATGTTTTAATAGGCATTAATCTATTGCGCGAAGGATTGGATCTGCCAGAGGTCAGCTTGGTAGCTATTATTGATGCCGACAAAGAAGGCTTTTTACGTTCCGAGACATCACTGATCCAGACCATTGGGCGGGCCTCTCGACACCAGGAAGGTAGGGTTATAATGTATGCCGATAATATGACTGGGAGCATGCAGCGAGCCATAGAGGTTACTAAGAACCGTCGAGAATTACAAAAGCAATATAATACCAAAAATAATATTACCCCGGCATCTATTAAGAAAGCCATTGCCAGGAGCATGCGCGCCGAAGCTGAAGCCGAAACGGCCGATATTGAAGCAATTGATTTTTATAAAGTGCCCAAGGATGAGTTGGCATATCTACAAAAACAATTAACCGAGCAAATGGAACTGGCCGCGGCTAACCTGCAATTTGAAAAAGCAGCTGAGCTAAGAGATCAAATAGAAGAAATAACAGATATAATAAAAAGCAAGAAGATAGCTAAATGAAACTGGTATTGTAAAGCCGGTCAAATAAGTGGCCTATAAAAAGTAACCCCTCAGTACTTACTACTTGAATAATATTGACACCTAGCGTACAATTGATAGCTGATTTTGCGTCCTAACAATCACTAAGTCGAGGAGTTAACTAATGCACGATAAGATCGTCATAAAGGGTGCCAGGGAACATAACCTCAAAAACATCAATGTCGAAATACCACGCGATAAGTTGGTGGTGATTACGGGACTCTCCGGAAGTGGTAAATCTTCACTTGCCTTTGATACAATTTACGCCGAAGGCCAGCGAAGATATGTAGAGAGCCTCAGTGCTTACGCCAGACAGTTCCTGGGTTTAATGGAAAAGCCAGATGTTGACTCTATAGACGGGCTAAGCCCAGCAATCTCAATAGATCAAAAGTCAGCTAGCCGTAACCCTCGTAGTACGGTGGCAACAGTAACGGAAATATATGACTATTTAAGACTGCTCTTTGCTAGAGTTGGTACCCCCCATAATCCCAAGACTGGCGAGGTATTAATCAAGCAGACACCACAGCAAATCGTTGATTTGATTTTAGAATATCCCAAAGATGCCAAGCTGATACTTTTGGCTCCAATTGTTAAAGACAGGAAGGGCGAGCATAAGCATATGCTTAGTGAAATTCAGAAGGCTGGCTATAGTAGGGTTAGGCTAGACGGTATTATTATCGCAATTGACGAGGTACCAAACCTAGACAAGCAAAAAAAGCACACCATAGAAGTAGTCACCGATAGACTAAGCGTAGATACAAAAAATCCTCAGAGGCTAGTGGAGTCTGTAGAGGCTGCCCTGCACCTGGGAGATGGTGTAATCAGTGTCTTAAATTATGATACCAACCAAGAAAAGCTTTATTCAGAGCATTATACTACTCCAGATTCAGACTTTGCCTTGCCCGAAATAGAGCCTCGGTTATTTAGCTTTAATTCTCCGCATGGTGCCTGCCCAAAATGTACCGGACTAGGAACGCTACTGGTAATTGACCCTGAGCTCATAATGCCCAATAAAAGCCTCTC
>JBCLLP010000008.1:0-28081 GCA_039738615.1 Candidatus Saccharimonadia bacterium | reverse complement strand
AAGAAGAACTAATAAAAGTAGCCATTAAGGTACCAGAGGAAGTTATAACTAAAAATGTGTCTAGGGGAAGCCTGGCTCAGCTAGCGCTAATAATGGATACTCATGGAGTCCAAAAAGACCCCAGCTTACAAATTCAAGATGGTAGTAACCAGGCCATGGCATATGGACAACGAATACTAGAGCCATCCCAAATAGCCCCCAGCAACTCTGGCGGACTAAATACCATCCAGGCAATGCCACAAGATGATGTGTTCGATGAGAGCAACACCCGCAACAAACATATTGATAATCTTCTAGAGAATCAAGGGGTTAAAATCCATCAGCAAGCCCTTGGAGATATCAAGCAAAACCTCAGTACTCCTATGGCTAATAGTAATACTGGTCCAAATAATTCTAAACTACAAACTTCTGGTGCTATAATTAAAAAGGCTATGTTTCAGAGTGGTAATTTAACAGTCAGCCAAATAGCCAAGCGAGCCGGAGAGAATATACTGCCACAAAGAGAGTCCGTAAACATTAATCCCTTAACCACACAATAATATGCAACCCACCCAACCAAACCCAGGCCAACAGGAATATATTAATAGCATAACTCCTCCTAAAAAAAAGGCTAAAAATGCTCAAAGTACTCAGGGACATCTTAACTTTGCTGAAATTCACGACGGAGTTGTAATTATGCGCGATGGTAGCCTACGTATGATAATTTTATGCTCCCCAACCAACTATGATCTCAAAAGTTCTGGTGAAAAAGAAGCTATAGAATTTGCCTATCAGGGATTCCTTAATGGTTTACATTTTCCTATCCAAATATCTATTCAGTCTCGAATTATAGATTTAGAGGGGTACCTTGGTAGGCTAAATAATCTATTATCAGAGCAGTCCAATCCACTACTAGCTGGCCTGATGGAGGACTACATATTCAATATCAGGGGATTACTCGCCACGGTCAATATTATGGATAAAAAGTTTTTTGTAATTGTTCCTTACTTCACTGCTGAGGCAGCCAAGGGGAACGTCTTTAAGGAGTTAGCCTTATCTATTTCTACATCTAAGGACAAGACCCAAAGCTCTGCCCAATACGAACAGCATAAGCGTGGCTTAATGGAAAGGGTAAGCTCTGTAGCGCAAGGCCTAGGCAATATTGGCGTGAGAACTGCGGTTCTTAGGACTCAAGAGGTAATTGAGCTATTCTATGGCTCCTATAATGTTGGTGAGGCAACCCATCAATCACTTGTAGCTGTCCAGGATATGATAACACCTCTAGTAACTAGAAAGGGTGGTCAGCCACAGCCATACACCCCTCCCCCCCCAGAAGCAGAGCCCCCAGACCTATTTAGTATAGCCAATATGCAGCCTGGTGTTGGTCAAATATCTAATGCTGTTGAGAGTGGCAAAGAGGCAAAAAAGTAATGGCCTTTGGATCTAAAACCCCCCCCCCCAGCACCCCAGCAGTCACCGCTCGAGATGCAGGCTGATGCGATATATAATCAGGGTGTTGTAACACTTCGCGATATCATAGCGCCGAGTAGCTTTGAGGTAATGAGTGGCTATATTAAAATAGGCAAGCAATACGCCCGTACTTATTTTGTATATGCCTACCCCCGCATGCTATTCACTGGGTGGCTTTCAACAATCATCAACCTTGATGAAGTAATAGATATCAGTCTTAATATTGAGCCAGTAGAGAGTCAGATTGTACTAAATAGTCTAAAAAAGAAGGTAGGCCAACTAGAAGCGAGTGAGGCCATTGGCCAAGAAAAGGGCAGTGCTCGTAACCCCTTAATAGAAGCACAAATAAATGATGCTGAAGAATTAAGAGATAAACTGCAGGTAGGGGAGGACAGGTTCTTTAGGTTTGGTTTATCTATGACAGTATACGGCAAAGACGAAAAAAGCTTAGATGAAATTGGCAACAAGCTAGAGAGTATTTTGGGGTCTGAATTAGTTTACACCAAGCCTGCCACCATACAGATGGAACAAGGCTTTAACACTACTCTGCCTATGTGTACCGACCAACTACAAATTAAGCGTAATATGGACACTGGCGCCATATCTACCAGCTTCCCGTTCACTACCGCCAATCTTACCCAAGATAATGGGATACTTTATGGAATTAACCGCCATAATAATGGCCTAGTTCTTTTTGATAGATTTAGCCTAGAAAACGCCAATATGGTGGTGTTTGCTAAGTCTGGTGCTGGTAAAAGCTATGCTGTTAAGCTGGAGTGCTTACGCTCGCTTATGATGGGCACCGAGATAATGGTAATTGATCCTGAAAACGAATACCAGACACTCTGTGATGCAGTGGGTGGGAGCTTCTTGCACCTAAGCCTTGCCAGCGATACGCGCATTAACCCCTTTGATATCCCTATAACAATTGACCCTGAAGAAGCCGATAATGCCCTGCGGGCTAATATCATTGTGTTGCACGGATTACTAAGGCTAATGACTGGCCAAATGACCGCCTCCGAAGAAGCTGATATGGATTTAGCACTAATAAACACTTACGCCGAAAAGGGCATCACTAACGATCCACTAACCCATAGAGCCCAACCGCCAATAATGAAAGACCTCTACAACATCTTAAATGCCATGGGTGGCAACGGACCAGCATTGGCAGCCAGATTAAGGCGCTATACCGAGGGCACATTTGCAGGTATATTCTCCGAGCAAAGCAATGTAGATCTTAATAATAACTTTGTGGTCTTTAATATCCGTGACCTTGAAGATGAGCTAAGGCCCATAGGAATGTATATTACCCTAAATTACATCTGGAACAAAGTTAAGACCGATAGGCGTAAAAGAATTCTGGTCATTGATGAAGCCTGGCAGTTATTACAATACGAGGACTCGGCGAGATTTATGTTTAGTGTTGCCAAGCGGGCTCGTAAATACTACCTAGGCCTCACCACTATATCCCAGGATGTTGAAGATTTCTTAAGCACGTCGCAGGGTAGGGCCATCGTCAGTAACTCTAGCTTACAGCTACTACTAAAACAAAGCCCTTCGGCAGTTGATAGATTGGCTGATACTTTTAAACTAACCGAGGAAGAAACCAAGAGTCTCACACAGTTCCCTGTAGGTGATGGGTTATTCTTTGCTGGTCTAAGCCATGTGATACTTCATGTCCTAGGATCTCCAGCCGAAGAGCAGCTTATAACAACCGACCCACAAGCCCTTCTGGAGCGGCAAATGCAACAACAAGCGATGAGTGCTAACCAGCCAGACGCCGATATTACCTAAATTAACTCTTAGTTGTTATCTATTCCCATAGCATAAGTTTTTTGCTATAATAAGGTCTATTATTAGGAGTTTGTATATTGTGGCTGGAGGAAATATAAAACCAAGTGTTCAGGGCGGTGGCGGGCCTAAGCCTGCTAAGGATGGTGCTGGCTCTATCTCTCCGCAAAGAATAAGCCCCCTAGATAAGCCTGCCGGACAAAGTGCCGACGGGAAAGGCGGAGCAGGTGTAGCCAATAAAGCCCAAGGGGCGGCATCTTCTGTTAAAGAAACAGCTAAAGACGCCAAGGATGTGGCCAAGGCTTTTAAGCCGGGCAAAACTAACCCCAAGAAAGAAATTAGTGAGGTTAAAAAGACCCTGCAAGAAAAGGGCTCAACGGCTGCAGCAGGGGAAGCTGGCCGCAAATTAGCTGGTGCAGCTGCCGGGTTAGCCGCAACAGCAGCAGGAGCTGGGGCAGCTGCCAAGCCACTTGGAAAATTAGTTGAAAAAGGCCTTAAAAAACAAAACCTTATCAAGATAGGTATTCTTTTAGCCATTCCTTCCGTAATAAGTTTATTTATTATTGGGATATTAGTATATGCAGCAGCAAACCCAGTAAAGTTTTTACAAATGGTGCTAACTGATCCTAAAGCCAAGGAGTTCTCCACGCAATCTATACCAGTAGTCAACAAAACTGTTACTCTCAATGGTGACACGCTTAAAAAATATGGGTATGTAGAAAAGCGGGCTGGGACTGCCGTAGCTGCTCCTGGGGCCGTAGCTGCTCCTGGGGCCAATTCTATAGAGGCAAAAATGCTCAAGATAAACCTTAAAAATGCTCAGTGGCAAACAATAAGGACACCGGAGTGCCCAGTCACATATACTACTAAAGAAATGGTAGGCCCCAACGGAGAGGAAATTACCGTTATAGACAAGGTAACAGATAAAAGCGGTGGTGAGGTAGATAAGAACAGCACTATAGCTAGCTATTGTATTGCCCGGTCAATGCCTTTATATAATATGATGGTGCGCACATCCAGGTCTAGGCAAACCAATGGTTTTAGTGAAACTGCTCTTATCTACGCCGAGCCTAAGGACTCAACAAATATTAGGGGTAATTCAGTAGAAGACATCAAAAAATATGTCTACGATAAAACCTATGGGCGTATTACAAGCAAAAAAGACAAAGACCCAATAATAGAATCTGTTAGTGAATACATAGATAGGGTCCGTAATGCACTAGAAAACAACGAAGACCCCGACGGTATATATTATGAATTTGATGGTGACCCAAATACTTCAGAAAATAGAAGAAAGACCCTCTGTGCATTCTCAAGAGGGTACCTTGAGGATGATAATTTGCAGAAGGCCATATATAGTAGAATCAACACCGGGCAAAGGTCGGGCATGAAATCTAACACGCTAGCATCCACAAGAGAGCTGGGATTACTTACCAACGAAGAGCTTACTCCAACATTTAAGCAGTTTGATGGATGGGCAGATAGCCGTGCCTACTCCCAGAATGTCAATGGTACCGAAAATGGTGTGGCCATAGACCCCGAAAGGCTAGGAAATACTGCATATGGTGGTAACAATACCGAGGTGCTGGCCTTGCTTTATGATATAAAAACTATATGTAAGCAGGGTGTTAAGTCGGGTGAAGAAAAGAAAATAGATGCCGACTACGAAGCTCTTAAAGTACTCATAGTAGACCAGTCTAATGGCAAATTTATTGGTACAGATAGCTTTGGGCTGGAGCAGCTAATGGAGGGTGTAATTCGTTTGGGTGGGGGGTCGGCAGTGTCGGGGCTGGAAGCTACTGGCCAACAAAACTTTAATAACCAATCACAGGGGTATAGGGCTCTATCCAACCAATATATGATGAGTATTGGGGGGAGATTCTTAACTGCCGATGAAGCTAAAAGCCTTGACTTACTAACAGAGAATACCCGCCGAGAAGTAGAAAGTAAAAATGGCATTGCCTACCGGCTTTTTGGGGAGGACAATATTCGCTCGCTGGCCAATGTAATGCAGTACGAAACCCCCCGAACCCCATCTGAATTCGAGCGTAAGTCCAAGCAATTTATAGCTAGCATATCTAACCCCGTTAAGCTACTGGCTGATTTGCACTCTAGCTTTAGCTATATCGCACTAGGACAAAACAGCCAAGCTTTTGCTGCCGGCACTACTGGTGATGCTTATATGCGCCTCAACACCGTTGGCTTGCCAGCCAATGAGCTTGGGAATGTTAATATTATTGAAAACTCCAACTATATCCAGAACTTACTCGCCAATGGCACACCTGACCAAAAAAGAGTGCTGGGGTATTTTGAAAAATGCTCCAAATCCAACATCCCCACCAAGGATGTGTTTGCTAGGCTATATAGAGTGGGGGTAGATACTGGCTCTGGGGAGTCAGAAGTAGATATGATAAGAACAGAGATGGAGGTTAAAAATGATTACCCTGGCATCCCTGAATTAAATTTAACCGAAGACCTCCCCCAATACCCAGCTATTGCCAGTGACCCAACAATACTAGGCTTTGCCGATATTAAAGAGTTCATTGCCTGTGAGCTGTACCTACTGCCCAAGGACCACGCTACTGTTCGTGATTATGTATATTACAAAGCTAAAGATATAGACATGTCCAAAGCAATACAAGAACCTTTATTTGGTTTTGATATTCAAGAGCTAGCCAAGCAATACCACCTGTACCTCTACTCCAATAGTATGGTGGATTTGATGGTCCAGCTTAGCAATACCGATCAAGACGACAGTATATATGCCAAGAGTGATAGGGCAGCACCCCCACCCCCGGGTGGTAGTCCTGGGGTGATAGGCGATCTTGGTGAGAACTCCGATGGTGTGCCATGTCCACCCCCACCTCAAACAAACGATCTGGGGGTCGTGCAAAGCTTATACACGGGAAGTATAGCCAAAGACCGCCCCTTATTAATCCGGCTTTGCGAAATACCAGCTATCCCTGGCGAGGGTAATAACCCCAACGGAAACATCACGCGTGGTGGTGCTGTTGTAAACTCTAGGGTCGCAGGCGTTTGGCTTGCTCTAGGTCAACAGGCCCAATCCGAAGGTGTGGGGCTAAGTTCTAGTAGCTCATTTCGTCTAGCTAACAGCCCCCCTTGTGGTGACCCTGCTTTATGTGCCGCTCCTGGCCATTCGATGCATCAGCTAGGTATAGCTATTGATTTTAATAATATGAATGCTTGGAATAGCAGTGCCACCTGCAACAATAGAGTGACATATAATAGCCCACAATGGTGGTGGATGAAAAATAACGCTATTAGGTGGGATATTAAGCAGTTGAGCACTGAAGCTTGGCATTGGGATTTGATGGGTGGCCCCAGTAGGTGCTAGTAGCTATGGAATATTATATAATGAATGGAGCACTATGAAATCAATACCAAACAGAAGAATATTTAATAAAGTATTTTTGGTAGCTGCTATCTTTTTAATGCTCATTATCCAAACCTCAACAGCTCAAGCCCTAAGTAAGACGCCAGGTAGTGACCCCACCGGCAAAAGCCAGCGCAATATTATAGAAAAAACCCCCTGGCTAGACCCTACTGCCTGCCCATGGGGGACTACAGACACACCCACAGTCCCTCCGGGTGGGGGGTTAATTGGCGACACCAACGCGGTAAAGGTCTGGAACTTCCTTAGGGGCAGGGGACTGACACCGGTAGCGGCGGCGGGAGTAATGGGAAATCTAGTTAAGGAGTCTAATTTTAGACCAAATCTAGTTCAATATGGTACAATAAATTCAAGGGGTGAAATATCAGTAGCGGGTGAACCTTCAAGTCTCAGCGATACGATGGTAATTAATGGTATAAGTGGGTACGGTATCGTCCAGTGGACATCAATAAACAGGCAACAAAATTTACGAAACTACGCTGTAGCACAACGCACAATAGATGGTGACCTTAATACTCAATTAAACTTTTTATATATTGAGGCTGGTGGTATTTGGCAAAACATGAATGCAACAACTAGTGTTTATGAGAATAATACAGCTAGAGTTTGGGATGATGGTGGCAGCACTATGCTATTCCATAGGACATATGTAAGGTCGGCTGATGGGCCGGCTCGGCTATTAGAAAGAATAGACAGCGCGGTAGAGTTTTTGACCTTATATGGTTCAGGCACGATACCGGGAGCGCCTGCTAGCCCAACTCCAACACCCGGAGCGCCTACTGAGAACGCCTGTAAGACCCTAGATCTATCCGGACCAACAGCAGGCACCGTTAAGCTCGTAGGCCTTGTGCCTCGTGACATTCTAGATTATAGATCATATAGGGGTGTAGGACACACTCTTATATTTAATGGATTAGGTTAAAACAATAAAGATATGCAAGCAATAACTATCATCAAAAAAATACTTACCAAATGGAAGCTAATAGCCGGAGTGGTGCTAATTATATTAATAATAATTGGTTTATATAATTATGGTTATATAGCAATTAGTGTTAGTGGTGGAGACTCACATGGGGAATTTACTTACCAGATATTAAACCAATCTACTAATAAAACCGAAGAAATCAAAAAGGGACCTACTAGTATCACAAGACTTGTTGGTAGGGATAGCTACCAAATACTAGTAAAACAAAACAACCTTTCTGGTATGGTAGTGGTAAATAGCTCTTGGTTTTTTAGTAAAACAACTGTTCAGATTGAACTAAAACCCCAGCTAGGTAGTGAATTTGTGGGTAATAATCCTGGGCCATGTCTGTACTATATGTATGACATATTGTATTCAGACGAATGTCTGGGGGGCAGCCTTACTAAGCACGTTCCCTCCACAGCCAGGCAGCCAACCTATAACACCCTGGCTAGCCCAGAGATAGGAGATATTGAGGGTATTATAGATACTGGTGCTGGGTATCTGGCCCTAATTAAACACACCTACTACGTCAATAGTGAGAGCTGGACCAATGAGCCTAACTACTATACCGCCTACTTACTAGGGCCCGGTCTATCTATAAAAGCCAAGGCTAGCCTAAAGGATCTTAATATTGATGATAGCTATTCTATTCAAGCCTATGGCGATGGTTTTGTGGCTTATAATAAAGACTATACAGATATAAAATATTATAGCTCCATCACTTCGTCCCCCGAGACAATCAAGATTGACCGCCCTAGTAATAATAAGCAAAAACCCCAAGCTATAAGCGTGCAAGGTAAAAACATACTTATTGAATATTCAACTAAAGCTGGTGTATCTCCAGACAGTGATGTTAGGGGTGTAGGTGAGGCTGATGTGGCTATATACTTATATAGTAATGGCAGTACTAAGAAATTTAGCTTTAATAGGCATTTTAATACCATAGCACTATGTGGTACTGACAAAATGTGCTTATTGGATACTGATAAGAGTGAGTTGCTGGTCTATACCACCAGCCCTAACCCCAAGCTACTTTATAAAATTAACAGTGTTAGCTCTATGGTTCAGCAGGGTAGCAAACAGTACCTTAAAATTAAATCCTCAGTGGTTGATTTTGACTATGACACCCAAAGAGGCTTTGAGGTTTATGCCAATAACGACTTTGAAATATATAACATGACTCAACAAGGGGGTGGTGGGTTAATTTCTATTGGTAATAATGGCGTAATTAATGCTCTGGCTCTAACGGGTAGTAACAACAACTCAACATCGCCTGATACATTATTAAAGCTTAGGTCTATTCCAGAGATAAAATTAGTTTCTATCTATAAGGACAGGGTATTTATAGTTCCAGAGCTAGGAGAAGTTAAGTGGATTAATAAAGACAATGGCTTTGGGTATGATAAAGCAGCCCAGGCTGCCACTATAAATACTATTAATAAAAAGATTGACGCCCTAAATATAAGGGATAAATACAAGATAACAATTAATGGGGAATAGTTATTTAGCTATTACTTTTGATGGTAAAAGTGGATATTAGAATAAAGACATATTTTATTGTTTAACTAATTATTTGTATTTTTTTTATGTTAGTAATGGATTCTATGGAGTTCTTGCTCATTCTTAACTCTACTGCCTCATAATTGTTCTTGGTTGTTATAATAAGCGTATTATTTTTAATCATCACAGCCTCTGGGGTAATACCGGTTTCGGTAGCTATTTGATTCTTAATGGTTGCTAAATTATCTGATTGCTTTTTAAGATTAGTGTATTTGCTAGATTTAAGGTTTTCGCTAATATGTTCCATTATATTTTGATTATTTCATATACATTGATGTTTTTAGCTATGTCGGTGGCCGTAAGTATCGTCTGCTGGCTTTTTAATAGCTCTAGTAGGTGAGACTGCCTTATGGCGTCTAGTTCGCTTAGAACGTCGTCTAGTAGCAGTAGTGGTGGGGTGTTGGTCTTAGTATTAATATATTCTATTTCAACTAGCTTAATAGCTAGTGATAGCGTGCGGTTCTCGCCCCTAGATAGTGTTTCGCGGGTGGGGTATCCATTAAGGCTAATGCCTAGCTCATCTTTATGGGGGCCTTTAGCTGTATAGCCCATACTAATATCTTCGTCGGTGTGGAGTTCTAATGATCTAAGAATATCTTCTTTGGCTTTGGGTAGGGAATTAAGGTGGTCTATATGTACCGTGTCCTTGCTAGCGCTAATGGCGGAGTATTTATTACTGATTTGGGTGTTTATAAACTCCACCAGCTGGTCGCGGTGATGGTAAATTGTCGCAATAGGCTCTGCTAGCTGTAAATTATATATAAATAACTGATCTTTATTGCTTGAATAGTTGTGTTTAAGACCATATAAAAGCCTATTGCGCTGGGTAATAAGCTTATGAAATGTATTAAGGGCTCCTAAATAATCCCTCGATAGTTGAATAATTATATTGTTAAGTAATCTGCGTCTGTATTGTGGCCCATCTGTAATGATTTTGACATCGTCTGGCTTAAACAAAACTATTGGCTGAAGACCTATAATCTCTGAGGGTTTTTTACTAACGCCATTAAGGCTAATGGTTCGGGATATATGGTTGTTATTATTTTTTTTTATACGATACTCTAGATTATAGGGCTTATCTGTGGTGTAGCCAATATTTATTTTGCTATAATCCTTATCTCTGTTAATAAGTTGGGCCTGCCCGGGCTTAAATGACTTGGTTATAAAACCATAGTAGAGGGCCTCTAGGATGCTGGTCTTGCCAGATGCGTTAAGGCCTACTATGGCAGTTGTGTGGGCCTTGAAGTTTATAGCTATTGATCGGTGAGATCTAAAATTAGCGAGCATTATGGAATTAATCATTAGCTTCTAAGGGGCATGATAATGTGGGTCTCTGTGGTGGCCTTACTTTTGGAGCTTATCATTAACGGGTCAAGCTTATCGTTAAAGCCTATTGTTACTACCTGGTTGCTAATAACATTTAAGATGTCAGTAATATATTTGGCATTAATATTAATTGTTGTGTCTGGGCCAGTTTTTTTGATATCTACTTTTACGGTGTTTTCACCTACATCGCTGGTTTGGGCATCTATAGTTAGGTGGTTCTTAATGACTTTAAGGGCAATTCCATGGGAGCTCTCACGGGCAAAAACCGAGCTTATCTTAACTGCTTCTACAAGCCTGTCCTTATCACACTCGATGGTGGTGGCAGTGCTTGCAGGAATAATTTTATGGTAATCAGGATATTTTCCCTCTGTTAGCTGTGATATAAGCTGGCTCTCTCCCACTATAAAACAGATCTCGGATTCTCCTATTTTTATTTCTAGCTGTTGTTGTTGTTCGGAGGATATTAGCCTAAGTACCTCTTGGGCAGTGCGGGCAGGAATAATGCAGCTCAGGTTGGCTGCCTTGTTAAGGCTGCTTTTGACCTCAGATAGGCGGTAGCTATCGGTGCCAACTATAACCATTTGTTTATCTGTAATAAAAAAGTATAAGCCAGCTAGGACGGGGCGGGATTCGTCGATACCAACGCTAATTAAAACCTTTTCTAGGCTGGATTTGAAGGTACTGGTGTCAAGTATAATGGATTTGGTGTTGGTGGGTTTGGGGAGGGTCGGGAACTCGCTAGCTGATACGCCGTTCAGCCTACTATGGATACTACTCCCCTTGATAGTTAGGGTAGTATCATCGGCTATGAGCTGTAAGGTATCCTCTGAAATGGAATTAATTAATTCCCCTAGGAGCCTAGCCGGGATAGATATTCTACCCTCCTTCTCTACCCTGGCTCCTAGCTTAGTGGTAATGGCTAAATCCAGATTGGTAGAGCTGAGCTTAAGGGTGTTTTTATCTGTTTCTAATAAGATATTACCTAGTACCTCAATACTGTTTCGGCTACCCACTAGCCTGGAGCAAATATTCACTGCCTTGAGTAAGTTCCTAACTTTAACTACTGCCTTCATACACCCCCCACTTCTTAACTGTCTTATTTATTATATTAAATTTAATAGATAGTAGTAATAGTAATAGGCCCTGTGGATAGTGTGTATAACTACCTTTTAAACCTTTACATAAGCCCAAAACACTAGGTATAAGTCTATGAAAAAGATTTAATAAAATAGGCATAAGTTCCCACTTACCAACAACTTTTAACAAATAAACTTTGTCAATGGTGGATTTAATGTGTATAAAAAGGTGGTTTTTCACAGGATACCCACATTTTGCACACACTCTTATCCACACACCTAACTCACTAATACCTTTTTAATAGATTGTATTTCTTGGCTCATAGCGCTGTCTCTATCTAATTGGGTGGTGATTTTTTTGACCCCATGCATTATGGTGGTGTGGTCCTTACCACCAAGGCTTTTGGCTATTCTAGGGTAGCTCATGCCCAGCTCCTCGCGCATTATGAACATCGCTATCTGGCGAGGTACCACAATCTCTCTAGACCGCCGGGTGCCTACTATGTCATTATAGCTAATTTCATAGTAGTCGGCTGTTTTTTGAAGGACGGCCTTGGCATTGACCCTAACTTGGGTTTTAGATAGGTACATTCCTAGTATTTCTTGGGTGCCAGCCAACCCTATTGGCTGACCATGAAGCCTGGAATGGGCTATAACCTTAGTCAGTGCCCCCTCTAACTCTCGGGTATTGTTGTCTATATGGGTAGCTATAAACCCAGCCACATCCATGCCTAATTCAATCTGTAGCGAGCTGGCCTTGTTCATTAGAATTGCTACCCTGGTTTCGTAATCGGGTGGCTGAATATCTGCCACCATACCCCACTCTAACCTACTCCTAAGCCGTTCGGCTAGGGTTGGTATCTCCTTGGGGGGTCTATCACTACAAAGCACAATTTGCTTATTTAGTTGGTGGAGGATATTAAAGGTATGGAAAAACTCCTCTTGAGTTTTTTCCTTGCCAGCAATAAACTGCATATCATCAATTAGCAACACATCTACACGGCGATATTTGTCGGTGAAGTTTTTACCTTTTCGGATAGCCGACAGGAAGGTATTTATAAACTCCTCGCTAGTACAATAAAGTATTTTACACTCTGGCTGGCGTTCATATATTTCATTGCTTATAGCCCACAGCAAGTGAGTTTTTCCAACCCCAACAGGGCCATACAAGAACAGGGGATTGTATATCTCCCCGGGCTTTTCACTAACTTGCTTGGCGGCCGAGAAAGCCAGCATATTGCCAGAACCAGTAATAAAATTATCAAACTTATACTTTTGATTGGGTCTAAAATCTCCATAAGAGTCTATCGAAGATTGTGATGATATTGAGCCTTGGTAGCTACTAGCATCCTTCAGGACGGGCATCTTAATGGCCCTAGAGTTGTCGCTGGTGGTAGAGTTGGTGGTGTCACTAGCCTGTGATGGCTGCTTTTTAGTGGTGTATTCTACTGATTTAACATTAGGCTCAATTTTATGAATAGCCTCAATAATCTGCTGGTGGTATTTGTCTTGTATCCATTGGCGCGTAAATATATTAGCAACATACACAACTGCCTTACTATCATTAAGCTCAGCCAGCTCCGTGCCCTTCAGCCAGGTCTGAAAGTTGGCCTGTGATAAGACTATCTCAAGCTCTCCCAATACAGACACCCAAATTGTTTGAAGTTTATTATACATATCACCCTCTTTTAATCCACTATACACTACATAGGTAGGTGTTTTCCACAACTTTATAACTAATAATTATAATATATCCGTAGCCTGTGGATAATTGAATTTTTTTTAGTTTTGTTATACAATTGTTTAACTATGAAGCGAACATATCAACCAAAGAAACGCCACCAAAAACGAGTCCATGGCTTTATGAAGCGTATGGCCACCACAGCAGGAAGAGCTATCCTTAAAAGACGCCAACTTAAAGGCCGATCACGGATAACACCCTAAATGCTTAAGCGGACATACCGACTCCGCAAAAATAGCGATTTTCAAAGACTTTATAAAACAGGCCGAAGGTTTGCTACACCAAACCTAGCCATCTACTACTTGCCATCACATATGGATTACTCACAAGTAGGGTTTGTAGTTTCTAAGAATGTATCCAAAAGTGCTGTGGTGCGCAATTCCTTACGCCGCAGGGCTAGCGCGGTGGTAGAGGAGCTCCACCCTAAATTAATTAAGCCCACCAAAATTATAATACTTATCCGCCGAGACTTCTCGGCCATTAAGCCAGACGCAATTAAAGCTGAAATTATTAAACTGATAGGAACACTAGCCCAATGAAAGAGCTACTAATAGGCACCATTAACCTGTATCAAAGGACATTGTCACCCGACCACGGCCCCAGAAAAGCCAATTATCCATATGGCTATTGTAGGCATTATCCTACTTGTAGCGAGTATTCCAAGCTCGCCATAGGTCAGCACGGTGTAATTAAGGGGGTTGGAATAAGTGTCTTTCGTATAGTACAATGTAACCCGTTATCTAAACCCAAAATAGACTTTAGGTTTATTAAAAAGGAGATGAGGTAGGTTGCAAGAAATCGGAAATATATTTAACACAATTCTTATAGCCCCCTTAGTTAATGCCTTATTCTTTATTTATGGCATAATACCGGGCCACGATTTTGGTGTTAGCATTATATTACTTACTATTTTATTGCGCCTAATACTCTGGCCACTTGCTAACAAACAGCTCCACAGCCAAAAAAAGATGCTAGCCTTGCAGGGCGATATATCTAAGATCAAACAAAAGGCTGCTGGTGATAAGCAAAAAGAAAGCGCTATGCTGATGGAGCTATACAAGCAAAAAGAGGTTAACCCTTTCTCGGCCTGCCTACCCACCCTCTTACAGCTTCCAATCCTAATTGCGATGTTTGTGGTATTCCAGCAAGCCATCGGCTCAATTACAACCGTTGAGAAGTTATTATATGAGCCCATTAAGAACCTAGCATATATTCAGCAAATAATTACCGGGCAGGCTGCCTATAATACCAATTTGCTAGGAATTGTTAATATGGCCACCCCTAATTACCTAATAGCCGTCATCGCTGGTATCACTCAATACATACAGGTCAAAATGATATCACCTAAAAAGCAAAAGACCGGCGTCAAGGACAGCCAAGCCCAAATGATGGTCATGATGAACTACACCTTCCCTGCCCTGACGGTCTTTATTGCCTGGACCCTACCAGCAGCCCTGCCAGTCTATTGGATAACCACTAATTTTGTATCAATACTTCAGCAATGGCTGGTGATGCATAAGGAAGTAGATGCTATGGAAGAGATGGATGTGGTTAAGATTATCAGCAAAGGTGCTAATACTTCAGTCACCAAAAAACTAGGCCAGCCCAAAATTAAAACAAAGATTACCAATAAGGGCAAAAAATAATGTCAGCTATTGAAGCTAGGGATATTGCTCAGAAGGTATTGGACCTGATGGGTATAGCCTCTATAGTATCTATTGAGTCAGACGAGCCAATACAACTTACTATAGATTCTAGTGATTCAGCACTACTTATTGGCAAGGGCGGGGAAACCTTGCGCGCCCTGCAAGCTGTTATTAACTCGGCCTACCGCAGATCAGATAGGGATATGGGCTACGTTGGTATTGATATCGCTGGCTACAAAAAAGAAAGGATTGAGAAAGTCCAGGCTATCGCCCAAGAGCTAGCCGACAAGGCGCTTGCTACCGGCGAGCCCCAACACCTGAGTCCTATGAACTCATTTGAGCGACGCTCGGTGCATACCTTACTTGCCAATGAGCCAGATATCATCACCGAGAGTGAAGGTGACGGGATGAGTAGGCATATAGTTATCCGCAAAAGATAATGAACACCACCATCACAGCTATCGCCACGGCGCCTGGGAGGGGCGCCATTGCTATTATTAGAGTTTCGGGGCCACTAGTAGTTAAGGCTTTTAAGAACCTTACCAAATCCACCACCATACCACTACCCAATGTCATTATGCCAATCTGGATATACCATATTGGCATCAAGCTAGATCATTCAATGATTGTATATTTTAAGGCCCCCCAATCATTTACTGGCGAGGAAATGATAGAGATTCACTGCCACGGATCTAGGGTAGTCCAAGATCAAATACTCAGGGTACTCTTTGATATGAATATTGAGCCAGCTAAACCAGGTGAGTTTAGTAAGCGCGCCTACTATAATGGCAAGATAGATTTGTCTCAAGCCGAGGCCATAATGGAGTTAGTATCAGCCGAAAACAGCCAAATAGCCAAGTTAGCCACCAGGCAGTTAGCAGGGGAGTTTAGTAAAAACATTAACCACATAAGAGATGACATTACTATGCTTAGCTCAGCCATTGCTGCCGATATGGACTTTTCTGAGGAAGACACACCAACAGTTAGTAAAGAACAAATTGCAATTAAACTGGCGGAATTTAATAACAAACTTAATTTAATAAAAGCTAATTCCGAAATCCTACCAAAGCTCCACCAGGGCGTGCATATTGCCCTAGTGGGCCTGCCTAATGCCGGCAAGAGCACACTCCTAAACAAGCTCTTGGGCTACCAGCGCTCAATAGTTACCGATATTGCCGGGACTACTCGTGACACCATCTCTGAATCAATTGAGATAGCTGGTATGCACTATCATTTCACCGATACAGCCGGGCTTAATAGCACCCCCGATGCAATAGAAAAGATAGGAATTCAAAAAACTATTGAAGCTATTAAAGGGGCTGATATTATTCTACTCTTGATTGCCCCTGGAACCGAGCTTGCTACTACTAAATTTATAGCCCAACATCAGCTTGCAAAGTGGCTAGATAACACCAAAACAATTACGGTCCATACCAAGTCCGATATATTGGATTCTCACAAAACCGCTCATTCCAGGGGTAAATCTACAGGTAAGCTTAATATTAGTGCCACTACCGGCAAAGGAATAGATAAATTGATTAGTACAATTACCGCTATTAGTAGCAACAAGGCCTATGGTGATATGCAGGTATTGACCGAGCGACAGGTCAATATACTATCTCGCGCAGAACAGATAGTGGTAGGTATCATAGACAACCTACCCACGCTTAGCCATGATATTGTTAGCTCCGAGCTAGAGTCGGCAGTGGCCGAGCTCAACGAACTTTCGGGCGAGCATGCTAACCAGCAAATTATAGATTCAATATTTCGCAATTTTTGTATCGGCAAATAAGTTAATATCCACTTTTGCCACCAAAAGTAATATAAAACTGCCCGACTATGGCTCACATCTAGAAGCACTCATAGATGTATTACTTCCTTATTATAAAGAACTCGCTTTATTGCTATCGCATCATGCTCACACAGCTTCTTAAGTAAGGAGCTTAAAAACATCTACTCATTTTCTGATGTTCGATGTCGGGATGAGGTATTAAGTGAAGCCTCCGACCATCTAAATAATCAGAAAGATCAAATATTTTAATATCCACTTTTGCTGTCAAAAGTGGAGTAAAACCACCAGCCACTAGTTCGTATCAGAAACGTTCAGGCTAATTATTCCTTCCTGTTCTTAAGGAACTCGCTCGGATTTTGCAAGCCGAGCTCAAACAGCCTTCGAACAAGGAGCGCTATAATTAACTTCACTTTCAGATTCTCCATGGCTGGAATATAAGCCCTCCGACTATCTGAACAATCAGAAAGATCAAATAATTTATTAACTTCTGGTTATTTTCAGCCAAGTCCAGCTCGGCTGGACCAATTCCTTAAAGAATTGTTCTGAAAAAACAGAAAGAAGAATATTATTTGATTGCTTAGGTATCGTTTAGCAGTCGGAAACCCTTTTGGTTACTTTTGGGGTATTTAAAAGTAACAAATGCCTTGCTTGCAAAAGCAATAAAACAATTAATATTATTGTTATTTTAATATTTACTATTACTGACATCAGTAATGAAACAATTAATATTAATATTAATTAACATCCACTCTTGCTTGCAAAAGCAATAACTAACTACTGCAAGACTGGGAAGTCTAGCGATGATTTATAGTAGGTATTGATGGTATCTGTGGTGGATACGTTACCAGCTAGGTCCACTACATCTCTATAGAATACCGTTTGCGATGGCTTGGTCACATCACCACTGCCAGTCACAAAAAATGGCCCACGGATTATCCCACTCTTAGTTTTAGTACCATAAAATCTAAATTTAAGGGTCTCTCCAATCATTTCGGTTTGGATTAAGATGTGATGACCGGTGTCGTTTTTGAATTTCATATCTACCTGGGGGTAGTAAATAGTAGCATCTACGCCAGGCACACCAAATGGCTCGGTGTAGTAGCTAATAGCAAAGGCGTGGTTGGTGCGCTGAATAATTGGTAGGCCAGCTAGTAGGGCGGCCCGGTAGGCAGTGCTTGACACCTGGCACAATCCACCACCATAGGCTTTTTCTACGCGCTTATCAAGAATTATCAGGCCTTCAACATAGCCTTGCTCAGGCCCGACCGCACCCATATACTCACCAAAGCTAAATACTTGACCAGGCTTTAGTAGCACGCCATCAAATTTACTCATCCCCACCCGTACATTATGTAGCCTATTTTGCGAGGATCCTGGGAATATCGTAAGCCCCTCGCTTAGTAGCTCCCTAATACCAAGGCTATTAATATTATCATCACTAACATCGGCCTTTTTAGTATCTACCACTAAGGCCAGTGGCTGGCCGGTTCTGTGGCTTATCTCGGAGAGTATGGCCTGGCTTGACTTAACGACATTAAGGCTTTTGCCATCTTGGCTTTGCTTAAATACCGTCGCCCTACCACCACTAATGGTTAGCTTGGCATCAATTGCGGGGGTATTTATCTCGCTCGTGAGGTTATCTAAAAATGATGCTAGGCGGCTGGGTTGAATCTGTAAATCATTGAGCTGACCAGGTATATGGTAGTACTGGTTCAATAAATCACGTTTAAGTGAACCACTTTTGGTGGGCTCATAGAGCCAATCTAGTAATTGCTGACGACCTATTTCCCAGCTTTTGGCTTGGTATCTAAGGGTAATTGGCTTTTGGGTGAGGGCAGCTATGGATTGCTTTTGTCGCTCTAACATGGTGGTGGTAATGGTTGGACTAATATCATATAGCGGTAGGTTAAGCCGGGGTTGTAATTGCGACATTTGCCAGCTCACAGTCAGCATCGCCACACCTACATCCATTCTTTGACCGGCATGGCCAGGGATTATTACTATGACACTATCTTGGATTTGGTAGCTAGCATTTTGGGCTGGAGTGGCGGCACTATTACTAATATCTACTAGAACCTGGCTAAAAACATCCTTATCAATATTTATTTGCATTATATCTTGGTCTGTGAATGGGAGAGAGGTCTGGACTGCTATATCGCTTATTATGTCGCTATCTCGCCCCAGCTCAAAGGCAGTATCCACCAAGGCTTTATTATTAAAGCTCACGCCTATTTGGCTCGGCTTAATATTTACTTGCCGCCGATTGAGCTGGTAGCCTACCGTCGAGTCAAGATAGCTTGAGGTTAATATGTTGAGCTTAGCGATTGCCTCGGGCTTAGTTAGCCCCCCAATAGATACCCCCCTGGCCTTTACGCCAGGCATTACCCTGTTGTAGTGGGTTAGCCGTACCATAAATATTAGCCCCAAATACAAAAACACCACCAGACCAACACCTATCGCAATATGGTGCCAGGTTTTAGATCCCCCCCACCAGGATTTTAGCTTTTCTGTCATAATTACTCACTACTTAATCATCTTAATTATACAATAAATAGCCTTTAATAGTAAGGGCATTGTAGGGTAAGAGGCTTGGGAAAAAAGATCACATAGCTGCAGGCTTTATTAGATTTGCCTACACACACATCTTTACTGGGTTAATTTGCACCATCGCATGCTGCGTGTGATAATTAAAATTTTCACCTAAAATAACAATCTGCTAGACCCTGTAACCTAAACCCTGTATCCTGTAAATATATGAAAGGTATTATTTTAGCCGGCGGCTCAGGTACTCGGCTCTACCCAATCACCAAAGGCATTAGTAAGCAGCTAATGCCTATCTATGATAAGCCGATGATCTACTACCCCCTCAGTACTCTGATGATGGCAGGTATTAAAGACATACTTATTATCACCACACCGCACGAACAAGATGGATTTAAACGCCTGCTGGGCGATGGATCTGACATAGGTATTAGTATAGAATATGGCGTCCAACCAAGCCCCGATGGCCTGGCCCAAGCTTTTATTATTGGTCAGGAGTTTATTGGTGATGATTCTGTGGCACTCATACTTGGTGATAATATTTTTCATGGCCACGAGTTCGGCCAAAGTCTTAAGGAGTGTAGTAAGCCAGATGGTGGCATAGTATTTGCTTACCAAGTTTCAGACCCAGAGCGTTATGGTGTTGTTGAGTTTGATGATGCCCAGCAAGCGGTTTCTATACAAGAAAAACCAAAACAGCCCAAAAGTAACTACGTAGTGGTAGGCTTATATTTTTATGATAATAGTGTGGTTAAGATTGCTAAGAGTATTCAACCCAGCCAGCGGGGAGAGCTAGAGATTACTACGGTTAATGAAGAGTACTTGCGCCAAGGCAAGCTCAAGGTGCAGATTATGGCCCAAGGCTCAGCCTGGCTAGATACCGGCACATTTAGCTCGATGATGGATGCCGCCGAGTATATACATGTTATAGAAAAGCGCACTGGCTTAAAGATTGGCTGTATTGAGGAAGTAGCTTTTAGGGAAGGTTATATTGATGCACAGCGGTTGAAAAAAATTAGCAAGGATTTGGTTAAGAGTGGGTATGGTGAGTACTTGGAGAGAATAGGCTGACCTAATTATCTATTGGCCAACACCCAATATTCATTAGGAGCAAAATAACTACCGGCTATTTCAGGAAAAGGAAAGGACCTTTTCATACTTATTTTTAGATTTAATGATTCCAAAAGTACTATGATTGATTCTAAATTGTGAAATTGAACATGCGTAGAGTCTTTGCCAAAACCTTTTATTTGTGGACAAATAATTAATATTTTGCCATTTTTTTAATAAGTTTGTATATTTGCCAATAAGGTCTCTGGTATCGCTAGTGGTTAAGTGCTCTATAACATGGGCTATTAAGATCGAGTCAAAATAATTCTTGTACTTACTGCTAAATTTGTCAAATTCATATGTAGTAAAAGCATTATAGCCCAAGCTTTTTAGGCGATCAATCATATATTTATTATGGTCTATACCCACACTTTTTTTAGGCAGAGTCATCAGGCTTCTGCCAACCCCACAGCCAATATCGAGCGTTGTGCCTAGGTCGAGTTTTTTTAAATAACTCCTATAAGGTCTCTGTACATCAAAAAGACTTTTCCATCCAGAATTCCGGGCCTTTATAAGGTATTCGGCATATTTACTGTCCTGCGTATTGTTTATTTTCATCAGTTTTAATTATACAATAACTTTCATGAGAATCTTATTTATCGTTGAGCATTTTTACCCTCACATGGGTGGAGCAGAAAAGTGCCTACTAGATTTAGCGATAGCACTTAAAAAAGCTGGGCACGGAGTGAGGGTATTAACTAGCAACTCCGGTGGAATAACTGGTGTTCATGAAGTACAAGGGGTAGAAATACACTCATATCGGTGGAGATCATTTTTTGGTCACCCAGTTCCTTCAATGAAAGACTTATTGAAGCATAAGGAGTGGGCAAATATAATTCAAACTTCTACCTATACTGCAGCACCATATGCGCTGAGGCTAGGTAAGGTCGCAAAGGTTCCCGTGGTCGTAATGGCTTACGAATACCTGGGAAATAAGTGGTTTTGGGTAGAAAGTCCAATAAAAGCATTTTTATTCAAAATTTATGAATATGTCGTATATCACAGAGACTATTCATATTTTATTGCAATATCTGAGGCAACAAAAAAGGATATTATTAGTGGCGGCATTAGTAGTAAAAAAATTCAAGTTGTCTACCCAGTATTCAATGATTTTAAAGCATGGAAAACAGGCAAACTAATTAAGCCAAAAAATAATATCTTTTTATTTTATGGCAGACCTGGCAAGACAAAAGGAGTAATTGTGTTGGTAAAAGCCATTAATCTAATGAAAAAAGAAAAAAAATTAAATAAAGCAAAATTTGAATTTATTCTGTCTAGTGACCCACCAGCTAATAGGGCTAGAATTATTAATTATATAAATAAAAACAACCTTAGCACAAATATTATAGTTAAAGAAAGTATGCCGCTAGAAAAATTAATTGAAAAGATAAGCAATTGCTACTGCATTATAGTGCCATCGGTAACGGAAGGATTTGGCTATAGTGCTTATCAAGCCAGCCTAATGGGTAAAAATATTATTGTTAGTGATGCAGGATCACTACCAGAGGTTGTTTTTGGCAATGCATTAGTATTTAGTAGTAACAGCGAAAAATCACTTGCAAAAGCAATAGAAAAGGCAATAGCAGGTGATTTTGGTAATTTACCATTGAGTATTCATGGTGATCAAACTAGCAAACTGCTAAAGCTGTACTCAAAGCTGTTGAGATGAGATAATATTATTATGAAATTATTATTTATACCAATAACCGCTATATTACTGGTTACTGCCCAGTCTTTTTGGAATAGTTCTGTCAGGATAGATGGATTTTTTAGCGGATCGGTTATTGAAATTATTAAAAGAATGATGGTTAGCCCATCTTTATGGATAGGGGGTGGGGTTTATATTATTGCCACCATACTATACTTGATGGCCCTATCAAAAAATAATTTTTTTGTAGTCCAGGCAAGCATGACAGGGCTAGCATTGGTGTTATCCACTTTGGTAGCAGGAATATTTTTTGGAGAAAAGATTATACCTATAAATATTTTAGGAATTGCGATAATATTTTTAGGCGCACTTTTGGTGGTTCAAAAATGAGACAAAGAGCTTTGATCATTATACCCGCCTACAATGAAGGCAGTGTAATTGATGGTGTGATAAAGAGTGTTAGCGCTGAACTAAAATCAATCAGTGGATTAACTACTGAAATCATAGTTGTTAATGATGGATCTAACGATAATACAAAATACATTGCAGAAAAAAACACCACAACTATAACTCATATGGTGAATATGGGGAGTGGGGCAGCAACAAGAACCGGGCTGGTATATGCAAAGAGAAATAATTTTGATTATGCAGTAACGGTAGATGCTGATGGCCAGCACCTACCAAAAGACCTAGTAACTGTAATTAGGGAGTTATCCTCTGGGAAATATGATTTAGTGATTGGAAGTAGGCTCATAGACCCAAAGGGGATGCCTGCACATAGAGTTTTTGGCAATAAGTTACTAAACGCATTCACAAGGCTACTACTAGGCGTTAGGGTTACAGATTCACAGTCTGGGCTAAAAGGCTTTTCAAAAGAAGCCATTGAAAAAATAGAGATACATAGTAATGGTTTTGAATTCTGTTCAGAAATAGTTTGGAGAGCAAAACAAGAGAAGCTGTCAATTGCCGAGGTACCAATTAGTGCTGTTTACACTGAATACTCAAAACAGAAAGGCCAAAGCAATGTGAACGCACTACGAATAATAAAAAGCCTATTAATTCAAAAAATTAAGGAGGTCTAAGTGATATTTACCAAATATAACATTTTAATAATATTTTGTACCCCGATATTAGCTTTATTTTTGCTTCGTATATACGATAACTACAAAAGAAATAAAATTAGTAAGCGAGGTGTAATTATATTGATATTGTTTTGGTCTTTACTAACTATTGGAATTTTGTTTAACCAGCAAATATTTCACTATTTAGACAGTAGCAATCTAATAGAAAGCACACCACTAAGCCTCTATGATACAGTACAGATAACGGCCATTATTTTCTTGATCTACATTGCCTTTAGGCAAACGTTTAAAATAGATGATCTTAAAAATAAGATAACAATGCTCAATCAAGAAATTGCACTCACAGCCATTAATGAGAAGAAAAAAAATAAATAATAGTATCCCGTCATTTTTATTGTATTATCCATAGTATGTGATAAGACACAAAGCTTATTTTTATAAGTAAACATTATTTTGAGATATTTTTTAAACCCGAGGTGTGAATTAAATTATAGACAGCTGTTGAAACCTACTGCCGTGGTACCACATAGAGGCTTATTTTATCAAGTAACCATCGAGATAATATCTAGCTAAAGATCGATTAATAAAACAAGAAACCCTTTAATAAACTTGGTGGTCACTATAAAATGTAAAAAAAAGCCACAGAGTTATTATTTGTAGTGTAATTATAAATACTATTAGGTATCGTAGGCTAGATTTAGTGGGTTCGGCTCTTTTTGATACCAGCGCAGGGATAAGGATAGCAAGCACTGGGATAAAATATCTACCCTGCAGGCCATCGACACGGTATAGTCCCGGCCTTGTCCATGTCAGGTATAGTGCCATCGTAATCGCACCGAATAGAATGGTAGAGACAGCGATAAAATAAATTTTCTGCCAATTTTTTAGCAGGTCATTCTTACCAACCTTGGTAGGCCCAATTGATTTTACTAGAGCCACCACCCAGGCCAAGCCTACCCAAATTGGTAATACGACATTTAGCATACCAAGCGCTACCAAGGACGAATAATAAATACCGTCAGACCCAAAATTCAAATAAGTGTTCCAAAATATCCTTAGTAGCCTCACAGGCTTTTCAGCCAAAAATGAAATTTGTTCTGCACTATTGACACCCTCCAAAGTAATTAGTGCTGCAACGGGGGATACATATAGCTGCCACAAACCAGAAGCCAGTATTGCTAGTATTACTACTAAAACCTTTATTATCCTGAACTTATTCTTAGTAAAGTATGCCGGCGTTGGTAGAATTAGTATAAGGAGCGAGATTAATGCCATTCCTTGTTTGGCAAGTGCAAGAAGGATAAAGACAACTATTATAGCTAGTAATAGTTTTTTTGATAGTAACTTTGGATTTGCGAGTACCGTAAAAACAATCGAGACTACCAAAAAAACTAGCCCGTTCGTGATTGTGTCTGCAGACACAGCCGAAGAGATGAATAATGAAATCGGCATTAATGCCATAGCAGTTAGCAACCATTTGCCCCTAGGGATAATTTTTATTGCAAAGTAGATCAAGGTAATCCAAGCAAGTAGCCCCGCAAGCCTGACTAACAAAAAAAGTATAAAAGGATTTATTTTTAATATCGCGCCTACAAAATAAGTAGCTATTTGGGGTAGATAACTGATTGGCGTATAAAGAGTGGTGCTAACTCCAAAAAATTTTTCTCTAGTATTACCCATAGGTAAAGCCAAAAGTTTTTTAATCTCATAATTATATTTTGAGTCAACGATTTCGTTTGAAAGAGCGTAAAATTTATAAAGCTCTGCTGTGCCTGACTGTATAATTGATTTATCATATCCATTCTCAATGTTTGGCAGTAGGTGGCCATTAGCTATTCCAGCCGCTCTATAAAAATGTGAGTGCTCATCGGGAGCTTGAAATATAGGATTGATAATAACATAGCAAAAGCCAAAAGTTAAGGCAGTAATCAAAAAAAACTTTTGAGGTCTAATGCTAGACATTCGATTCAATAAAAATTCAGATGTTTTTTTGAGTGATACAAATAAGCTATTGAGTATATTCATATTATGAATAATATACCACACATATCTAGTAAGCCTTACGTTAAGTTGACAAAGAGTGCTATAGGGTGCTATAATATAAAAGTAGCTATGAAGAAAAAGAATAAAAGAAAAAAGGTCCTTATTATCTCTGCTATACTATTGTTAGTGGTGGTTGCCATTGTGGTATATGGGTTTGTCATAAAGCCCAAGCAAGTCGCCAATACCTCAACCTCCAGCCCAGAAGCAATCATGCAAGCCGACCAGCAGTCTGTAGCTTCAGCAAGGAGCGAGGGTAATAAAAACCCTAATGAGCAACCCAGCCAAACCCAATCCATGGGCGTGTATATCAGTTCAGTTGGGCAGGCCGAGGGCAAGGTTAGTATTAACGCATTGGTATCTGGTAACACATCTGGCAATTGTAAGCTCACCCTTACCAATGGCAGTCAAAAAATAGTAAAATCAGCTCCTATAGGGCTACAAATATCATATTACATCTGTCAGGGCTTTAGTATAAATTCATCTGAGTTTAGCCCCAAGGGTGAGTGGATAGCAGTCGTAGAGGCCACAGGGCCAGGAGGCAGCGGGACATCCGAACCAAGGAAGGTAACTGTTCAATGACAAAATTAACCAAATCATTAAGAGTACTGGCACTATTTGTTTTTGTGGCGTTGGCGTTATTTATACCCGCTCGCTCTAACGCGGCCTTGTTTGACCCTGGGCGCATCATTGATGACGGCATATTTACTAATAAAAATGCTATGTCGGTAGGGGATATACAGAACTTTCTTAACTCCAAAGTGCCTGTGTGTGACACTTGGCATCCTGCAGGCCTATACGCCCAGGGTGCTAATCCACCATGGATCTGCCTCAAAGACTACAATGAAGGCGGTAGGAGTGCGGCCCAGATAATATGGGATGCTGCCCAAGCCTACACCATCAACCCTCAAGTTCTAATTGTTACATTGCAAAAAGAAAACGGCCTAGTTACCGATACCTGGCCATATCCTTGGCAATACCGTACAGCCACAGGCTTTGCCTGCCCTGATAATGGAACATGCGATCCGGCCTATTATGGCTTTACCAACCAAGTTAATCAGGCTGCTAGGCATTTCCGTAACTTCTACGACAATAACCCTAATTGGTGGGTACCATTCCGTACAGGAGTTAATTTTATTCAGTGGAACCCCAATAGCTCTTGTGGTGGGAGTAATGTAAATATTGTTACTCGTGGCACAGCAGCATTGTATTCGTATACGCCCTATCAGCCTAACGCCGCCGCTCTTAATAACATCAACGGCACCGGAGATGCGTGTAGCGCCTATGGCAACCGTAACTTCTGGCGTGATTTTAATAATTGGTTTGGGAGTACATTTGGCAACTATAATAATGTAGCCATAAATAGCAAGGGTAGCATTTTGACGTCTGGACAAAGATTAAATATAGGTGAATATTTGATTTCAGAAGGTGGAAACAATATTCTTACACTCCAAGAGGATGGGAATCTGGTTCTATACAGAAGTGGTGTTGCTATCTGGCACTCTAATACCTGGCTAAAACAGGCGACCTATTTGGAAATGCAAGCTGATGGAAACTTGGTGATCTACAATCCATATGGCAATAGTATTTGGAACTCTGGCACACAGGGCAGGTCAAATGCTTATTTGAAAATACAACAAGATAGCAACCTAGTAATTTACAACAGCCTTAACCAGCCTGTTTGGAATACAAACACATGGTTATTGCCTGCCCAGCAGTTAATAGCTTACTCAACTCTTAAGACTGGCAACTTGTTTAGAGGCCAAGAGTTAATTAGCCCAAACAAAAAATATAAGCTGAAGATGCAAAACGATGGCAACCTTGTACTTTACTCAGGTAGTATGGCAATTTGGAATTCTTATACTTGGGCAAAACCAGTGAAGTTTGTGGCCATGCAGGTGGATGGCAATCTGGTACTCTATGATGAAAATAAAAGACCTTATTGGGACACGGCTACTTGGCGTAAAGGGATTTCAAGAATGGTAGTGCAGGATGACGGAAACTTAGTAATTTATAGCAAAACTAATATACCAACCTGGTACACCAACACTGTAGGTAGGTAAAGCTTGTGACTGAGGGTGCTGCAGATTTTTTATTTGTCTTCATATAATTAAGCATCTAGTATTAAAATATTAATACAAACAATTATTGTAGTTTGAGATAAGACCCTTTATCTGTTAAAATACCCCATATGCACAATAAAAGAACGAGCTTTTTTGACCTAGTTCGTGAACTAGCAATTACAGATTTTAAGATAAAATACCAGGGCTCAATACTTGGCTATGCCTGGTCGATAGTTAAACCACTTGCTGTGTTTGGGGTGCTCTACTTAGTATTTACGGTGTTTGTTAGGATTGGCGCTGACATGCAGCACTATGCACTTTATTTACTGCTTGGTATTGTTTTATGGACATATTTTTCAGATGCCACCAATGCTACTATGCGTGCAGTAGCCGATAAGGGTGATATGATGCGAAAGGTCTATTTTCCAAGAATTGCCATAATATTAGCCACTACTATCAGCTCAGCAATCACCCTATTATTGAATTTTATAATTATCATTGTATTTATCATTATCGCTCGTGTTGTACCTGGTTGGAATGTAATACTGGTTATTCCACTACTGCTAGAGCTTTTTATTCTTTGCCTTGGTATTGGTTTTATCACTTCGGCTATGTATGTAAAGTACCGAGATGTTGTACACATATGGGAGGTACTGCTTCAATTACTTTTTTATGCTAGCGCAATTATTTACCCATTGAGTATGGTGCCGGTAAAGTATCAGACATTTATATTGTTAAATCCTATCACTCAAATTATTCAAGATGCACGCTATATATTAGTTACAGATCAGACCATTATTGTTAGCACCCGGCTTCCTGTCCCATTAGTATTTGTGC
>JBCLLP010000007.1:0-28762 GCA_039738615.1 Candidatus Saccharimonadia bacterium | reverse complement strand
GCCAAAATTAAAAAAAAAGCACCCAGAATATTATATGGCCTTCCAGCCAAGATTTATATATTTTGGCGTATTCGTACATCCCGAGGATTATTTGTATTTATTGACTGCCCCAGTGCTAATTCCACTTCTTCTAGCAAGATATATTATAAATGGCAAGAGGGACTTTGGCATATTTTTTGTAAGGTGGCCATTATTTATTATCCTAAGGCGCTATTATATTTACCAGGAAGCTATTCGCTGTAGAGTGTTTATGGTTTGACAGATGGGCAGCTGGGCTAAAAGTGCCGGTGCATAATTAGCAATAGCAGGCTTTTGTAGGGTATTATAGAGGTTATGGTAAGTGCTATTGAGACACTAGGCTTAAGCAAGCAATATGGTAAGCATTGGGCTATCCGTGGAGTCGAATTAGTAGTTCCCGTGGGTAGTGTTTATGGCTTTCTGGGCCCCAATGGCGCTGGCAAAACTACTACCATTAGGACGCTAATGAACTTTATTGCTCCCACTAGGGGCATCGCTAATGTACTGGGGCTGGATAGCCAGGAACAAAGCGCCCAGATTCACTCTAAAGTTGGCTATCTAACTGGTGATCTGGAATACTATGGTAATCTTACGGGCCGACAATACCTTGCCTATATGGGTAATTTGCAGCGGCAGCTTAACCCTCGTAACATCAACAAGCTTTCAAAAAGGCTAAGGGCTGACCTGAACCAGAAGATTGGTAAATTAAGCCGAGGTAATAAGCAGAAGATTGGCCTGATAGCAGCTTTTCAGCATCAACCAGAACTTTTAATACTAGACGAGCCAACATCTGGCCTTGATCCTATTATTTTGCAAGTATTCGTGGCTATGGTGGGTGAGCATCAGCATTCTGGAAGAACTACCTTCATTAGCTCCCATATTTTGGCCGAGGTAGAACAAATGTGCGATATGGTGTGCTTTATAAATAAAGGTCGGATTCTTGAGTCCCTAACTCTTCAGAAGCTCTACGAGAAGTCAATTCATGAGTTTGATGTTGTACTAGATGTCACCGCTAACAGAGCTATGCTTAATGGGGTTAGGGGAGTAAGAGAGGTCGTAATCAACGGCAATGTGATTCATTGTCGGATTGCAGGGCCTGTGGATAACTTTATTAAAGCTATGAGCAAACAGCATGTAAGATCCTTTAGCACGCGGGATCTGAGTCTTGAGGATGTGTTTTTTAAAATGTATGGCAAGGAGGCGATGGGAGGTGTTTAACTCTATTGTTTCTAAGACATTGTATGACAAACGAGCAATGATACTAGCATGGAGTCTTGGGGTATTTGCCCTTAACCTATTTGTAGTTGTGCTCTTTGCTGAGTTTGGCAGGAACTCAGCTCTTCAGGAGCAATATCGAAGCCTGCCAGCATCATTGCAGGCTTTTACGGGGTCACTAGGTATCGACACTATTAGCAGGTATTTATCTAGCCTGTTATATTTTAATAACGCCACAATGCTGCTATGGATCATGGCAATCGGGTATGGGGTTAATGCTATAGTCGGGGAGGAGGAACGAGGCACTCTTGAGACTACGCTAGCAACTAGAGTGTCAAAAATGCGTTTTTACAGCCAGAAATTAGCTGCCGGCATGATTATATTTGCAATAGTAAATATTGTAGGGCTGATTGCTATTTGGATTGGCCTAGCATTAATTTCTGAGAGCATGGACCCTATAAGGCTATTGCAGGCCACCCTAATGCTCTGGATTTATACGGCACTACTGGGGGTATTCGCACTTGCCGTTGGTGCTGCAACTGGCCGTAAAAGCCTAACAATTGGCATTACCACTGTTACTATTGCTATAATGCTTATAGTATACACATTCTCCCAAAGTGTGTCCTGGATGAAAGGCTTTGAGTTAATAACCTGGAACTATTATTACGCCCACCCCCAAACTGTCATCAATGGTCTTAATTTTACAGATTTGGCAGTGCTTGTTGGCAGTATAGTAGCTATTTACGGCCTGGGCTATATTTTATTTAAGGCTCGAGATATACATAATTAAACTTAAACATTTAGGAGGTAATGATGAGCGACTTTCTGGCTATTTGGCCATTTATTATAGGGGCTGCCGTTAGCCCGGTTGTATTGGTGATGACAATATATATTTTATCTCTGCCAAGGGATCCGATACAAAAGAGTGTCATGCTCTTACTCGGTGCTGCCGTTAGCATAACAATTATTAGCTTTGTAGTTTTTTATTCAACCACCATCCAGCCCAATCCCTCACCCAATAAGGATTTATTACCACATGTCATTATTGGTTTGTTGTTGCTATTTTTAGCATATGGCATATACCATAGAGGACCCGCCCGCCACAAGGACGATAGCAAGAGCAAAAAACACGGACCACTAGGCTATATTGTTCTTGGGGTGCTACTCATGATCACCAATTTCACAACTATTGCGATGCTATTTGAAATTGCTATATCAATAAGAGCCCATAGCATAGTTGGGACAGCCAAAAACACATATCTATTGGCGTCAATCTTCTCATCACTAGCTCCCGTATTTATACCCATACTAATCGTGCTCGTATCGGGTAGCCATCGCAAGCAAATCCTTGCCAAGCTCTCCGGGGTCATGAAAAAGTATGGCCATATAGTCACCTCGGTATTTATTGCAATACTAGGGGCGTATAGCCTACTAAAGCCATTTATCTAGTTTGCTTTAGCCTACCCTAGAGCCACTCTCAATTATCACAAAATAAACCCCCCTGACAAATTGTCGGGGGGTTGGGTTTAAGCTGATTTCATTAATTGGTACAATACAGCTACTACATAGCTAGGTGGCAGCTTACCAATATCAGTAGAGGCATAAAGTGACTGAGTAATTCCAATCAGATTCTTTGCTTCTATTCTATTTTTGGTGACGGTTTTGATCTCCTTTATAAAAACATTTCTGGCATACCTCGGGCCTGTCATAAAAAACGGGGTAGTGCCGTCATTTAGCAATGTTCTGCACAGACAATAGGCATACCCCGCGCTGAGCATATGCACCGAGTTTGCTCTATTAAGTAAGTCCTTGACGCTAGCAATGTTTTGATTACCCCAGCAAGCCAGGAATTGCTCATCAGTCCAACTCCCAGAGCCAAGGGATAGAAACTTTTTGGCGATATGGCTCTTTATGGGTGGTTGAAAGTTAGCTGCTACGGTGGTGATTCGATAGCGGGGGTACTTTCTACGGTACTCGCTGGCCAGCTTTTCAACCTGCACACTGTCATAGAACCTAGATTTAGCTAGCACACTAAAGTCTAGTAGGTACTCACGAACCCCGTTATCAATTAAATACTTTCTAAAACCTTTAAATTCGGGGTTATTAAAAATTTCCATTGCTTCAGCGTAGGTAGTAAGTCGTGGTATTTGGCGAGCGGCCCATTCGCGCTTTTCGATCTCTTTTGGGTGCATTCTTTCCTCAATCCTCTAGAGAATAGATACTCCTATGTTATAACTGATTATTGGATGTAATACAAGCGCCGGCATTATAAAATATTGCATATCTAGCTAGCTTTATGTATCATATGTTCATTCATATCTCTATGCCGAGAGTATTGGAGGAACCTGCTATGGACCCAATTGTAGAAATTAACTTGGGGGCAAGATATTTGTACACAGGCATGGTAATGCCATTAAAGGGATTTGTAATTGTCAACAGTGGCGATCCCTGTGCCGTTGCATACCAAAATGGAGCAATTGGTTTTGATTTTGTAAAGCTAATTGAGGTTTTCTTGGATACAGGAGAAATAGCTAGCAAATTCCTTGCCGAAGAAGATACATATTACTGGGGGCAAGAGCTTGAGCTAGCAGATTTGGAAGAATCCGATGATTATGAGACCATGTGTGATCTTACCGACGCCACCAGATTCGTTCTGACTAGCTGGGGTGCGCTGATACCATTATCAAGCGCAGATCATGCCATCCCATACCCCGCCGCCCTAGAGCTTCCATTAGATATGAGGCTGGAATAGTCAGCCACACCTACCGTCACTCCTTGATGTTCAAGGGGTGATTTTTATTAGATTTTTAGCTCTGCTATTATACGACTCAATCCAATACAACCTACACCGATATCGGGCTGTAGTTGGCAAAACATACCAATATACCCTCTGCGTCCAGGACCCCAGTGGCAACTATTCGCTAGTATCTAGCGCGGGTTATGTATAACTTCCAAATAAAAAAGCACCTCTATGGCATAGAAGTGCCTTGGTGACGCATGGTGTATGCGTGTTGTTGTCGCCAAATTATTTTTTTTCGTTGTACGGCAGTTTTACCGCCCCATACTCCAAATTTTTCATTTGGCATCGCATAATCTAAGCATTCATTAATAACCGGACATTTTTGACAAACCTGTACAGCTAAAGTATTTGACACTATGTCATTGTCTGATACGGGAATAAATAATGCTGGATTCATCCCACGGCACAGAGCAAGGCTTTGCCATCTTGGAAGCTCGTCATCAGGAGCATTGGCATTATAATCCCCCACGAGGACCCTGCTCCTACGAGTCCTCCGAATTACCATTCTTTCGCGGGGGGTTTTGCCACCCCATATTCCGAAATTAATATAGTTAGTCTGTGCATAATGCAAACACTCAGTAGCAACCGGACATTTATGGCAAATGTTTTTTGCCATTCTCTCATTGGGAGACCGTCTTTCATCAAAAAAAATATCCGTGTTTAGGCCCCTACATATTGCTTTCTCAACCCATTTATTTGTCAATGTGATAGCCCCTTAATAGATACGACTAGTACGCTGGATATATTACCATAAAACTATTAAATATGAAAGTCAAATACGGAAGAACTAAGCCCGATATAAGTATTGCGATCTTGGTTGGGGCTTTTACTTGTAATTTAAAGGGGCCAGGTATGAAATAATCATACATGGCCCAAAATAATAATGGCGTATTTTGCCCCATTGGCTAGTTATGCGGGCTGGCAACAGCCATGTTGGCACACTAGCCGTTCATTAGCTATTTCGGCAAGAATCTGAGTTAGTTCCTTGCCGGAATTTTCTGAGGCAAAGGATGCCACAAGATGGCCCAGGGCGCGAACTTTTTCAGGGTCCGTTCTGGTGCGCCACCCGGTAAGAATAAAAGCAGTCTGCTCACCGATGGCTGCCTCTCGGAACTCAAGCTCTTTGCTATCCCCAAGAAGCAGTGCTTCACGCGCTGCACGAAGCTCTATAAACCAGGGGTAAATTGCCTTTGCGAAGCTCGTTATGTATCGCTGAGCTTCATTATTTAGGGCGTCAGCTACGATGGCTCTAACGTATTTTTGGCGTTCTGAGTGAGTAGCTGGAAGCCACACCTGACGGTTTTGCATTGGGTTTTACCCCCTTTCTGCTAGTGGTAGGTACGATTTACTCGTGTAGATTATACCAGAATTTGTAACGATTCGCAATTCCTATATACAGCTACCCGCGACTTAGGCCTGTTCTTGTAGGGCTGCTATCTCTAGCCCCCTAGCGCCATGTGCCCCAGAAGTGTAGAATATATGGGATGAGTGATATTAAAAAGCTACAAAAAAGAGTCGTAGATTTCCGCGGGGTTGTGGCGGTTGAATTTTTTATGACAAAGAAGAATATATAAAATTATGGAGTTTAACGAAAATACGAGAGTCAAAATCCCCGCACTCATACACGTAACCAGGCTCGGTTATAAGTACTTTTCCCTAAAAGACTCTAGCTATAAAATCGACTCTGATACAAATATAATCAAAAACGAGTTTATAAAAAGCATACTTTTCTTAAATCCTGAAACAACAGCCGATACCGTCGAGCAAGAACTCCGCAATATACGCGAAGAACTAAACTACAATGATCTTGGCCGTGCTTTCTATAATCGGTTACTGGGTGAAGGTGGCGGTGAACTTAAGTTAATAGATTGGGATAATTTTACAAGCAACTCATTCCATGTAACAACTGAGTTAACTTGCAAGAATGGCGAGGATGAATTTCGCCCCGATATTACGATCTTTATTAATGGCTTACCTCTATCGTTTATAGAAGTAAAAAAACCAAACAATTTTGAAGGAATTAAGGCTGAACGCGACCGTATCCAAACTCGTTTTAAAAACGATAAATTCCGGCGATTTGTTAACATAACTCAACTTCTCGTATTTTCAAACAACATGGAATACGACGATACCGACACAAACAAACTACAGGGTGCCTTCTATGCAACTGCTGCCAAGAACGATGAAGCACAATTCAATAACTTTCGCGAACAAAAGAAGTCAGAGTACATAGACTTGATCAAGGATATTGATGAAGAGGTAGAAGATTTTATACTGTCAGACAATAACTGCAAAGTCATCAAGCATTCTTCAGAATTTATATCAAATAAGGACATAGACACCCCCACAAACCGTCTTATTTCGAGTCTTTATTCATTAGACAGACTACATGAAGTGCTAAAGTATGCAATTTGTTATGTAGATGAGGTCGGTAAAGAGTCAGGTGTTATTTCAATTCAAAAACACATTATGCGCTACCCGCAATTCTTCGCGACAAAAGCCATAAGATCCAAATTAAATGAAGGTGTCAAAAAAGGTGTCATATGGCACACTCAAGGCTCTGGAAAAACTGCACTTTCTTTTTATAACGTCCGTTCACTAACAGACTATTTCGCAAAAAAAGGTATCGTCCCTAAGTTTTACTTTGTAGTTGATAGAATCGACCTTGCAAATCAGGCCAAGGATGAATTTAGCAAGCGCGGCTTGAAAGTCCACTCGATTGATAGTAAGGATGCGCTGGTCAAAGACTTCAGTAACAATACCTCCAACGAGGGCATAACCGTCCTTAATATACACAAATTCCGCGAAGATACTGTGTCATTAAATGACAGTGGTTACGACATAAAAGTGCAACGCATATTTTTCATCGACGAAGCACATCGTAGTTATGACCCAAAAGGTTCATTCCTTGCAAACCTCTACAGCTCAGATAGGGGTTCTATAAAAATTGCTCTTACCGGCACCCCACTAATTATATACAAAGATCATGACGATAAAGGTGATATTAAAGATTCATCTCAAAAGGAAGACAGCAATACTACGCGCAATATCTTTGGCGATTATATTCACAAGTATTATTACAATGACTCTATACGCGATGGGTATACATTAAAGCTTTTGAGAGAAGAGATAGAAACAAGCTACAAAGAAAAAGTACGGGGTATTATTCGTGACATTAAGGTACAGGCTGGCGATATAGACAAAAGAGACCTATATGCTCACGAAAAGTTTGTTGAACCGATGCTTCAATATATCCTAAAAGACTTTACCGAATCCCGAATACGGTTCGGAGATAAATCAATTGGGGGGCTTGTTGTGTGCGACAGCTCAGGGCAGGCACGCGAAATGTTTCGTCTTTTTAATGAATTTAAAGGCGATCACGGATTCGTCTCGGCGCTTATACTGCACGACGAGGACAACAAGGATACGCGCAAGAAGAAAACTAAAGAATTCAAAGATGGGAAAATAGACCTACTATTTGTCTATTCTATGCTTCTGACAGGTTTTGATGCACCTAGGCTTAAAAAGCTATACCTTGGCCGTAAAATTAGAGCACACAATCTACTGCAGACTCTAACTCGGGTTAACCGCCCATATAAAAACTTTAAGCTGGGATATGTTGTCGACTTTGCAGATATATCTGCTGAGTTTGAAATCACAAATCAAGCGTACTTCAAAGAGCTCAAATCTGAGTATAGCGAGAACCTCGAAGATGAGGATCCATCGAATATTTTTGGCTCTCTGTTTATGAGCAAGTCAGAAATTGATCAGCAAATCAATGAAGTACAGGTGGCTATATCTGACTACACTACTGATAATCTCGAAACTTTTAGTCAACAAATTAGTGAAATAGACGACAGACAACATATCTTACAGCTCAAACGCGCCCTGGAATCAGCACGCGATATATACAATGTAGCGCGTCTCCTTGGCTATACAGAAATATTAGAAAAGTTAGATTTTAGGAAGCTTGCAAAACTACTAACTATGGTGAGTGATCGCCTTAAGCTCCTTAATCTTAAGGACGCCTTAAATGACATCAACTCAATAGAGCTGCTTAACTCCGCTATTGAAGATGTCATCTTTAGTTTTACTAAGACTGGCGAAGAAGAGCTTAAGCTACTCTCTGAAGATTTGCATAATTTTGCGGGCAAAGTTCGTTATGAGCTTGACAGAAACTTTAATAAAAAAGATTCCGAGTGGCTCACACTATACGAAGCTTTTATAAAACTACTCGACAAGCACAATATTGACCCAGATTCCGATAGTATAGACTCAATGAAATTTGAATCTGAAGAGTTGAAACGAATCTTTGAGCAGATAAAAGAGCTTAATCGAAAGAATTCGCTGCTACTTTCCAAGTTTGACGGTGACCGTAAGTTTGCCGTTATTTTTAAAAATCAACAACTGACTGGTAAAGTTAGTGACAACCTCCCCCTATATAACTTACTAAAACAGACTAAAACCAAAATAGATAATAGGCTTAGCAATGCCCAGGATATACTATCTAATACTGGCTTTTTCCATCAGGCTACTGCAGAATATACACTAGAGAGTTTTGAAGATGGGGGATACGAAATGAGCCCTATGCTTGTTACGGCACTAGCGCAAAATATATCAGATGAATATTTAGAGGAATACCAAGGAGAATAATATGGAACACACAGATTTTTCAATCAAAGCAAAACAACTCATTGACGATCTAAAGGGAGTTTGTGCGAGCGCAGGCTTAGGGGGAGATGCTAATGAATACAAGATTGTTACGCAATCCTTCTTATATAAATTTCTTAATGACAAATTTCTACACGAAATAGGAAAAATTGATCCAAGCTTAAAGACTTTCGACGATCTTAATTCACTAAGTAAAGACAAGTATGAATTACTTATGATAAAACTCGGCACTAAAACCGCGCACCTCAAACCCGAACACCTACTGGAGCATCTATTCAAACATCAAAATGATGATAACTTTGCTAAATTACTAGATAACACGCTCAACGACATAGCCGTTGATAACTCGGATGTTTTCTCTGTACATACTGCCGGAAACACAGAGATTCGATTATTTGAAGAAGAACTTATCAGCGATGCCGTCAATGATAAATCACAGCACGACATCACCGCTCGAAATATTGTAAACAAGCTCGCCAATAGTAAATTTGATTTAGACGAAATTTTGTCTGCTGGCTTTGACTTTTTCTCTACGCTATTTGAGTATATGATCAAAGATTATAACAAAGATGGTGGTGGCAAATACGCCGAATACTATACGCCACATTCTATCGCTAAAATTATGGCAGAGATTTTGGTTGGGGACGACAAGCCAACTAATGTTACTGCATACGACCCGGCTGCAGGCTCAGGTACTTTACTTATGAACATTGCCCACAAAATCGGGCAAAAAAAGTGCACTATATATTCTCAAGACATGTCCCAGAAGTCATCTAACCTTCTAAGATTGAATCTTATACTTAACGGCCTTAGCCACTCTATTGATCATATTGTGCAGGGTAACACAATAACCAAGCCAACTCACATAACAAAGAAGTTTGACTATGTTGTATCAAACCCACCATTCAAGCTTGATTTTTCAGATGACCACGATACGATTTCTAGTCTACCAAATGTAAACGAACGATTCTTTGCCGGTATCCCTAAAATTAAACCAAAAGACAAAGACAAAATGGCAATATACTTGCTCTTTATCCAGCATATTATGTTTAGCTTGTCAGATACGGGCCGTGCTGCAGTAGTCGTACCTACTGGTTTTATTACTGCCCAAAGCGGTATAGAAAAATCTATTCGCACAAAGCTTGTAGATAATAAATGGCTCAAAGGAGTAGTGTCTATGCCGTCAAATATCTTTGCTACTACAGGTACAAATGTTTCGGTCCTACTCATAGATAAACAGAATAAAGACAAAGTTGTTTTGGTAGATGCTTCAAAACTAGGGAAAAAGGTCAAAGATGGTAAGAACCAAAAAACCCTATTAAGCAAAGACGATGAGCAAATGATTGTCGATGCTTTCAAGGCAAGTGATTCGGTAGATGATTTCTCGGTGGTACTCGACTACGATGAAATCGCAGCAAAAAACTATAGCTTTAGCGCGGGTCAGTATTTCGATATAAAAATTGAATATTCAGATATTACAGCTGAATACTTTATCGCCAAACTTGCCAAGTATCAGGATAACCTTTCAGAAATGTTTGCAAGCTCTAAAGATTTAGAGAATGTAATTAAAAAAAACCTGGATAGCTTAAACCATGACAAACAAGATTAAGGCCTTACGACTTGGTGATATGATATCCCATGTTGTAGATAATCGTGGAAGAAACCCTAGTCATTATTCTGATACAGGTTACTATGTTTTAGATAATAATGTTATGGATGGATCTCGCTATCCAGATCCCGAGAAAGTCGATAGATTTATTGATGATGATATCTACAATAATTTCCTTAGAAAATACCTAGAGAAAAATGATGTCTGCATTTCGCTAGTCGGTACGATTGGAAATATCTGTATGGTACCATCAAATAGTTGGATTATCATACAGAACCTAATTGGGCTTAGAGCAAACGAAGATAATAGCTCCACCTATCTTTACTATTATCTATGTCTGATAAAAAAATCATTATCTGCGCTCAATAGGGGAAGTTCTCAACCAAGTATGCTACAAGGTGATCTATTGAGCTTGAAGCTAAACGTATTTGAGTCTAAAGAATATCAGGAAAAAGTTGCGGGAGTCTTGTCTGCACTAGATAATAAGATAGAACTCAATAATAAAATCAATGCAGATCTGGAAAAAATGACTAAGTTGATTTACGATTACTGGTTCACTCAATTCGACTTTCCAGACTCAAACGGAAAGCCCTATAAATCTGCCGGGGGTGCAATGGCTTACAGCGAACAACTTAAACGCAAAATCCCTACTAGTTGGGTAGTGAAAAAACTAAATGATCTTTTTGAGTTCGATAAAGGTACGGAGCCCGGTGCATCAGCCTATTCCGAAACATTCACTGGCGAAGGGAGTATCAAATTTTACCGCGTTGGAGATATCGAGAGCGATAGTAAAACTTACGTTGACAGCGGCAGCTACACATTAAAAATGGTTTTGCCTGGTGATGTGGTGGTGACGTTTGACGGCACCATAGGAAAAATGGGGATCACGCTTGATGGTGCAATATCCGGTGGATTGCGTCACATATATGACAAAACTGGCCTTATATCAAGCGCATCTATTTGGGCAATATTTGCCGATCCAAGAATCCAAGCGTCTATTCACAAATACGCAACCGGCTCTGTATTACTACACGCAAGCAGCTCGATAGATAATCTGACCATGGCATACAATATTGACGTGCTGAAGCCGTTCCAAGATACTGTGCAACCAATATACGATCATATTGTATTAAACAACAATGAATCTACAGAACTTGCCGAACTCCGTGACTGGCTTCTCCCAATGCTCATGAACGGTCAAGTGAAAGTAACAAATGGAGTAATAAAATAAAAAACTTTCGTCTAGTCTACTATTCTAAGTATCCCTTTGCTAGAAAGGCTGTAATCTTTCTCAATGCAGCAAGAACTCTGTACGAACCACAAAATAGGTCATGGGACTCATGGGAAGTAGTATATTACTTAATCTCTCATTCTATTGAATTATCCATTAAAGCAGTTGTATTCAAAAAGACAGGTTCTGCGCCATTCGGGCACGATAAGGAAGTACTGTCAGAACAATACAAAAAAGAATGTGCCTTTAGTACTGGAGAGCTTGAAATCATTAAGGCATTAAAGCTTCTAAATAATGGTAAGGGCGGGCTGAGGTACGATAACAACATTAAAGCAGAATTCTTACCAAGCTATTTCAACGACGCCGTCATGATCGTGGAAAGACTGATCTCTGAAAACTTCCAAAAAGTAGATGCAAAGTGACTACTATTAAATCCAATTACATGATGTTTATACACCAGCTAGCTTGATTGTGTATTACAGCGCACAATCCTAAAAGGGGCAGGCATATTAACCCCTAACCCACTCTAGCCCAACCCCAAAAAGTAGCCCCCAGCGCCAAAACCTTCTTAAAAAGAGTATAATTGGTATATGGAAACTAGTGCTAACAAATCACGTGTATCGCTAAGCACAATACTCTCAGGCGTGGCTGGAGAATACTATGTAGCAGCCGAATTATCTAAAATGGGGCATATAGCTTCAATTACGCTACGTAATACAAAGGGCGTTGACATACTGTGCTCAAATGGCGATGCTACCAGGTCGGTATTAATTCAAGTAAAAACAAATCAGGGTGCCAAGCGTGAGTGGATGTTGACCGCAAAATCTGAGAAGTTTACGTCAGCCAGTTTATTCTATGTTTTTGTTTGTCTAAATGACGGCATGGAACCGCCAGATTATTATATTGTACCAAGCTCAGCGGTGGCCAAGTCTATTTCTAGTAGCCACCTCAAATGGCTGAGAATCCCTGGCAAGAACGGCAGAAAACACGTAGACAATAAAATCCGCAAGTTCAGGGACAAGGAAGAGAGCTATCGCAAAAAATGGGATGTGTTAGGGTTATAACATCTTGCTTTAACCCCCAACCCACTCTAACCCGAGCCCAAAAAGTAGCCCCTAGCGATTTATATAGCGTGGGAGACACCAGGAACACACCTTGCCATTATAAGATAAAAATAGTATAATACGGTAATGAAAAAGGAAGTAAAACAAGGGAGTACACAAAATGACCCAGAGCAACCAGCAATAAAAATGTCAAAGAGGAAATTCTGGGCTGTGTTTGGTACAATTCTTGCAATAAGCATATTCGCCATGCTTGCATATACAACCAATGGCTTTGGCGGCATAGTAGAAACCAAATCTGAATCTGCCAACACGACCAATGCGCAAATAAAGCCTAGCGATTGGAGTAAAGCACCACCCAAGGCACAGCAACCACAGCCGCCGCAACAACAAACTCAACAAGGATTGAATAATCAAAACAATACAGCTACCACGCCTAATGCAGGCATAACAGCATGCGATTATTTTACTATCCTGTATGGCGTAGAATACATTGAAGACCCCACTATGGATGTAGGGAAGAGCCGAACGGAAGTATATGGCCAGAACGGGCAAGAAAAAACTTGCTATGTCTCATCTAGCAGTGGTGTACAAACAACAACTACCCTAATTAGAGGCCCAGTCAAACAAGTAATATACCATGGCACCAATGTACCATCGCTATTGCCGCCGGAACCCAAAAAGATTGATTACACTATTGCTCGTAATAATTGCGCAGCCATTACGGATGGTTGGTCGAGTGCATTCAACGCGTGCATGCGGGGGTATGGTTATTAATGAAGAAGAATTCGCAGGTAAAGGTAGGAAAGGAATAATTATGAAACTGAAAAAATTAGAAAAAATCAACCTCAAAAACAATGCTAGTGTTAACGAAAAATGGATACAAGAACAGATAGCTGAAGACCCAAGTATCCTAGGGCTAGGGGAATTAGTGCTAAGAGACAAAGAAAAAATACAACCATCAACCGGTAGGCTAGACCTACTTCTGCAAGACCCTGAAACAAGCAGGAGGTACGAAGTAGAACTGCAGCTAGGCAAACTAGACGAGAGCCATATCATCCGTAGCATAGAGTACTGGGACATTGAGCGTAAACGATACCCACAATACGACCACTGTGCAGTGATTATTGCCGAAGAAATTACAGGCAGATTCCTAAATGTGATTAGCTTATTTAATGGGCATATCCCCCTGATAGCGATAAAGATGGGTGCGCTGAAAATCAGTGAAGATGAAATCTCGCTATCTTTTACTACGGTTCTGGATGAGATGACTCTTGGCTTGAATGATGATAACGAGATTACTGAAATTACTGATCGGAGCTACTGGATCAAATCGGGCAGCGAGGGTACAGTAAAACTGGCGGATAAAATACTAACATTAATTAATGAGTTTGCTCCGAATGCAGAACTAAAATACAACAAATTCTACATTGGGCTAGCCCAAGATGGCAAGGCATGCAATTTCATGACCTTTAGGCCTAGGAAGTCTACAATAGCAGTAGAGATTAAAATACCACAGTCCGATGAAATTCAAGCAATGATTGATGGTGCTGGCCTCGATGACATGGGATATCTAAAGCACTGGGGAGTCTACAGAGTACGTCTGAGTAGAGCAGACCTAGAAAAGCATGAGGAGCTAGTAAAAAAACTCGCAAACCTTGCCTATGAAAATTACATGTAGGTAGTAATGAAACTTTTTAGATACCGCAGGCCATCGCTTAGAACCCCCTCTACTCCCAGCCCAAAAAGTAGCCCCTAGCGCCAGACGCCCCAGGAGAGTAAAATATAGTAATGCTCTGGGCCCCTAGCCCCGTAAAAAATAAAATGATAAGTAATAAGCTATAAATTTATTTTTTTAGACTATTTAAGATTTTCTGAAAATCTTCGTGCTCAACAATATTCCAAGCTTTTTTATATTCTGGAAATTTTTGGGTTCTAGTAATATCTTTCTCAAGTCTGGCTTGCCAGTTTAGTTCGAGATAGAGTGCCTTGTGCATAGCATGCACCAGAACATGAACAGCTGTGAGCTTGTTATTGTACTCACTATACTTACTTAGTGCTTCGCTAACCCGCTCTTTTAACTCAGCTGTAGGCTGTGAGATATAGACGTGGATAAGCTCATGACATAAAACATCAAAACCAACTTTGGCATCAACTTTATAGCCAAGAGTCAATGGAGAAGAAAAGCTGATTGGAACAGGTACGATGTAGGCGTTAATTAATGGTATTTCCCACTCATATCCCAGAGTGTGTTGAATAATAGACAATATCTTGTTACCATCTTTTGCCCATTGATCTCTTACAAGTTGAAGATATTGCTCTAGATCGTCTTCAGTGGGCGCCTTTGTTATATTTGTCCATGATAAAATTGCTTGATTGTATACTGCCGAAATTTGAAGATCAAGTTTTGTCATAATATTATCTCTTAAAATTATACTAGCATGGCCTAGGAGAATACGCTATTAGTCAAGCGGGTAGTAAAATAAGATTGACAGATCTTATTTTATTGGTATACAGTTAAAGCACCCTGGAGTAAATTACTTCGGGCGCACCTTGTACTAGACATCAAGGAGAAATGATGACAAAAATAGGAAACTGTGAGGCACCGACCTGCTATCAAAAGTGTACGGTTGACTCTGACCCTAAAAGGCATGGCATATATGCCCGTACGCCATACTTGCTTGCAGAAGCAACGCGGCGTGTCGAACAGATTGGTTTTTCCATGCTGAGGATGAAGCTGCAAGACAGTTCCGAAGGCCCCGGTTGGGATGATGAACAGTGTGACATTGTCGAACGTGAGTATCGTCGATACCTCATTCTGAACCTGGTTTTTCCAGAACGCGGCATGGCGCCTTCAAAGGATGTCGATACGTTCTGGCATTACCACATTCTGGACACTGGAGCCTACGAGAGTGACTGCAGAGAGCATCTCGGCTTCTTCCTGCACCATTTTCCGTACCTCGGTCTGCGAGGGCCAGAGGATGTGATAGCTCTTCATGAAGCAGGCCTTTCAACGCTGGCTTCCTATCGTGAACTCTTCGGAGAAACACCACCCGTAGATGTTTGGTGGGAAGAATCACCACAGATAGTTGCAGTTTAAGCAAAGAATTGTTCAAACCACATTACCCGTACCAGGTAGTATTTATACGGCACCCAATTCCAGATATGGAATTGGGTGCTTTTAATATACAATATGACCAAGGTCCTAGCCAAAAATAGGGAATATGCTATAGCTATGAATAAATATTGGTTTAGAAAATCAAAAAACTTAATCCTGGGATCTATCCCTATATCCTGGGAAGGCTGGCTAACTATAGCGGTATTTTTTGGGCTGGTATGGGTACTGGGCTTGGCACTAGGGTTGCGGGGTATAGAGTTTTCGCTAACATATGGGGTGTTTATTGTTGGGGTAATACTCATGTTGATTGTCGCCGCAATACTAATGAGATCTAGAATCCGACCTACAGAACCCGAGCCCAAAAAGTAGCCCGTCTGTATATAAAAAGCATCATAATTTTCTATTTATGATTACCCCTATACTGCTTGTGGTATAATAAATAAATTATGGATGATGACGATACTACTAGCCAGCCAACGCCTCCTCTAAACCCACAAAGTAATGTTATGCCCCACGCCCAGCGGTCTAGTTCTGTGCCTATAAACCCCAGCCCTGTGCCTCAGACCCCAAGCCCTGTGCCTCAAATGCCATCTACTCCGCCGGTGCCGGCACCTCCGCCTGTCCAGGCCAGCCCAAATCCTGCTCCAACTTTTGATGGTATTACGCCAGCTCCTGTAAGCTCAGTGGGAGGGCCTGCGGAGAGGACCAGGGTGCCAGGAGGCCTGGAGTATATACCACCACCTATGGATGATAAGATTCCTGGGAAATCTAAAAAGAAACTCATAACAATTATGATCGCAATAGTGGCTTTGGTGGCTGGTATTGGGGCACTAGTTTTCTACTTTGCCTACTGGACCAACCCGGATGTTGTTTATGCACGGTTCCAGACTACTTCAGCATCAATCATCACCAAATCGCTAACGAGCGGGATTGGTATGATAGACAATACCAAATATACCACTGAAGCTAACGGTGAATATGATGGGCAAAAACTGTCTATAAGCTCCGCTGGGCACTCAACAAAGGGTAGCTCGGAGGCAGCAATAAAAATATCCTATAAAGACACTCCTCTTGACCTTCAAATAAGACAGCCACTGCCAGCCAGCGGTAAAGAAGCTGACATTTACTTTAAGTACCAAGGCCTTAGTAAGTTCTTAAAAGTAGCTCTTGGTGATAGCCTTGAGTTAGGCCTAGGCATTAAAAATATTGATAAATATGACGGTAAATGGATAGCACTTAGCCCCACTAAAGATCTTGGTGGCATAATGGGTGGCCCTGCTAACAATACCCAGAAGGCTGAAGATAGCTTACTATTTACCGCTGATGAGACAACCCAGCTTGCCAAGGCTTTTTCGCCAATCATATCCTCTCGGGTTGCTGGCACCGACAAAAAGAATGCAATTTATGGCTACGATAAGCCTACCGGCGAGGTAGTACATGGACAGCAGACCTACGCCTACAAGATGAGGTTTAACGAAACGGCATTTAAGGACATGCTGGATGAGCTTACAAAAACAGTAGATGCCGCAAACTTAACAGATAAAAAGAAAACTGCCGCAAAGGACACCATTAATGAACTAAAAAATGACCCGGATAGTAGTGGTCTCAAAAAATGTGATAGTAATGAGGCAGCTCCTAGTGGTATTAGCAGGGATGAGCAGGAGTTATTAGACAAAGATAAAATTCAGGAGTGTACCGATACTAGTTTTATGATATGGCTAGAGAAGAACACTAGCCTACCCGTGCAAATTGAAGTTGTAGCTGAATCTAAAAGTTCTTCACCCGATAACCGCGAGCTTAAGACTATCAATAAAATGATACTCAAGGCGGGCATAACAAGCTTTAACGACAAGTCTCTTAAGGGCCAGTTGAATTTTACTTCATTTAACAGTATAGATAATTTTAATGAGTATGAGCTGCTAATCAACTTTGCAATAAACCCCAAAACTGGCAAGCTAGTAGCGGATGAACAGCTAAAAATAAATACTAACAAAGGCACAGACACCCAGACTATTAATGGGAAGTTAACTATCGAGCCGTCTGGTGAGACTAAGCCAGTAGAAATACCTACCCCAACTGTGCCATTTACTACTTTCCTGAACGATATTTACCAAACTGAGCGCCCTATAAGATAGAGGCTATTTTGTTTTTTTTGAGGTGATATTTAGCTAGCGTGATGTATAATAATAGCTATGGCAATGCAATTATCCAAATCAGATTACATGCTGTATTTAAAGCACCCAGCTTGGCTATGGCTTAAAAAGAACGATAAGAGCAAGCTACCGGCTATTACTGCGGATTTGCAGGCCCTGTTTGATGCTGGCAATGAATTTGAACAATACGCCGAGGCTCAGTTCCCAGATGGAGTGAGGGTGGGCTTTAATGATTATGGCCAGTACTTATCTATGCCAGCTCGTACCACGGTAGAGCTAGAGAACGGCACCAAAACGATATTCCAGGGGAGATTTGAGTTTGAGAAGCTGACATTTATATGTGATGTGATAAAGATAGTGGGTGAGCGAGAATTAGACCTCTACGAGATTAAGTCAAGCACCAGCGTTAACCTAAATCATATCTTAGACTTGGCCTTTCAGGTGACTGTGCTGGAGGGCTGTGGCTTTATGGTGCGTGACATAAATGTATTGCATGTCAATAATAGCTATGTGCGCCAAGGTGATATTTCCCCCAGAGAACTTACTGCTAGCACTGATGTGACCGAGGAAGTCAAAAAACAATTAAACAAAGCGAGGCGCAATATTACAGCTGCCTTAGAGGTCGTGATGGCCGAGGTAATGCCCGACCCTTCGCCGTCACATGCCAAGCTCTACAGTTACAAGGACTGGCTGGAAGTATATAAGAATATTGTGCCCATGCCGGAAGGTAGCATTTATGAGCTGTGCCGGCTGAATGCCGATGAAGTTGGCTTAATTGAGGCTCAAGGCATAACTATGTTAAAGGATATCCCAGTGGAGCTGGTAAGTAAGGCCAAACAAAGGGAGCAATTACTGGCAATCGCTGCCGGCCAGCCGGTAATAAATATCCCCAAAATCAAAAAATTTTTAGACAATTTAAAATACCCCTTGTACTTTTTTGATTACGAAACACTAGCTAGCGTTGTGCCTTGCTTTGATGGAATCAGGCCGTACCAGCAGCTGCCATTTCAGTATTCTCTGCACATTATTGACGCGCCAGGTAGCGCGCCACGACATATGGGCTATTTGCATACCGATAACTCTAACCCCGCCGTGCCTCTCAGTAAGCAATTAAAAGAACATATCGGCCCCGAAGGCTCGGTGCTGACCTGGAATATGGGCTTCGAGAAGGGTTGCAATACTACACTAGCTGTACTGGCTCCAGAGTATGCCAGCTTTTACGAGCAGCTCAATGAGCGCATTGCTGATTTGATGATAATTTTTAGCAAGAGCTACTATGTTGATGCTAGGTTTATGGGAAGTGCCAGCCTTAAAAATGTTATGCCCGTGCTAGCAAGTGAGCTAAGCTATCAGGGGCTGACCATTGCAGAGGGTGGCACTGCCCAAAGACAGTGGATGGGGGCAGTAATATACGGCAGCCTAAAGGCTGAAAAGGATCAAATACTAACTGACCTAGAAAAGTATTGTGAGCTAGATACGCTAGCAATGGTTAAGATATATAATTTTTTAGTTAAGCTTGCAAGTAACGGTAATAATAAGCCCAGAGTAGCTCAAATGAGCCTGAACTTATAAATAAACCGTAGAATCTATGGTCTAGCCCAGGCCACATATGTGCGCACTACGCCGACAGCTAAAACTTGTGGCACTATCGGCATGGCTATCTGTTAAAATGTAAATAAAAAAGGGGCCCTAATGACTAGGGCCCACATATGATAATGAGGTTAGTCAATAAAGACTAGCTCGCGAAAAATGTTATGACTTAGGCCTCAGCGGCTACGAGCTCTGGGTAGAGCCCCTCGTCAAAATCAGCAATGAAACTTTTCATCTTTTGGGGAATCGGGACGATGTATTGGCGAATGCCATTGCCGTCATCATCTTCGATGGTGTCATAGTGATAGCCAAACTTATCAGCTACAATTCTAGCAAATGCATAGATATCACAAAAAATACACTCACGGAACACAAGGACCGAGGGGTCCAGGTCTTTTAGGGAACGGGCGACTGTGCAGTCTTCGGGATCTCCTTGTATTCCAGCCGCTAGCTGGATTATGGCTTCTCCCCCGACAGCCGTGCGCACACGGTTTACTAACTCTAGTGTAAATTTATCATGCTTCATTATCCCCCTTAGGTGCTCACCTGTGACGGTGTTTGTTTATTATACACCTATTTGTATATATTAACTGAACTTACTTTAAAGGTCGGCTTTTTTGGGGAGCTTAAGCTCAATATTGCCTTCTAGGGGCTTATCGGGCTGGGGGTCAATGCAGGCTTTGAGGTTTTTTAAGATTGATTTGGAGTCAATATCTTGGCCGATAAACACTATGCTAGTCTCGGGTACCTCGCTCCAATTCTCCCAAACGAGTTCTGGGCGTACGCCTACTAGCTGGAAAATATATTTGCGACTGTGGCCTTTGAGACCAAAATCTATAATACCCTTGGCCCGGTAGACATTAGTAGGCAGCTTGTGGTTTACAAATTCCTGAAACTTCATAGGGTGGAGAGGCTCCGTGTGATTCCACGAGAATGTGCTGTAGCGCTCGTGTAAGTGGCCAGAGTGATCATGCTCGCTGTGATTATCGGCTGATGATGTTGCACTGGGATGAACGATAGGCCTGGTTTTATATAGGTCCTGGTCTAGGATGAGCCGAATATCAATTGCGCCTTTAATGGATTCCAGAATTCTGACTCTAGGATTAAAGCTCTCAACCATTTGGCGTATTTCCATAATCTTATCAGGGCTTACCAAGTCAACCTTATTGATGATTACAAAGTCACAAAATAACACCTGGTCACGGGCGATATTATGCTGGATGGCGTTTTTTTCGAGGTTTTCAGCATCAATGAGCGTCACGATACCGTCTAGGCGAACTTTTTGCCCAATAGTTGTGCGCAGGGTATTGGCTAGGTCGCGTGGCTCAGCCAGGCCGGAGGCCTCAATAATAATATAGTCAATGTTGCTACCTGGATATATAAATTGGCCGATGGCTTCCTGAATATCTAGCGTTTTGAGGCTACAGCATATACAACCACTGGTCAGCTCAAGTTTCTTTTCGCTCTTAGACTTTATTAGCTTGCTATCAATGTTGATATCCCCAAAATCATTTACGATGACACCAATATTCATACCCTCATTATGGGCCAGGATGTAATTGAGCAAGGTAGTTTTGCCAGCACCAAGAAATCCCTGTAGCAGAGTAATGGGTATTTTATTAAATTCTATTTTTGGCTTAGTCATGAGCTATGATTATAGTATAGCAGGGAGTTAGCATCAAGATAAAACTCATTAACTTTACTTTCTGATTCTCCATGGCTGGAATACAAGCCCCCCGACTATCTGAACAATTAGAAAGATCAAATAGATTATTAACTTCTGGTTATTTTCAGCTAAGTCCAGCTCGGCTGGACCGATCCCTTTAGGGTCGTTCTGAAAAAACAGAAAGAAGAATATTATTTGATTGCTTATGTATTGTTTAGCAGTCGGAAACCCTTTTGGTTACTTTTAGGGGTTATCAAAAGTAACAAATGCCTTGCTTGCAAAAGCAATAAAACAATAAAATATATTTATTTATAATATATACTTTTGCTATCAAAAGTAATAACTATTCAATAGCCGGAGGAGGGCTACATTGAGGGAATGAGCGATTTTAAAGTAAGCCCAGTATGCTTTACCAAAATATTTAATAGTGGTTATGGTATAATTTATAGCTAATGAACAAGACCAATAAGCTCCGGTCACGCTATATAAATTTGACCATAATTACAACTTTTGTTCAGCTGCTGCTGGGCGTATTTGTCGTGGCTTTGTATTGGCTTAATATTGACATAGCTAATAAGAGTTTGGTAGCTACTATTATTGCAACTATTGTTGGTATTTCTGTCATATACAATATATTGATATTTAGGCCGCTTGCTAAAAAAAGTGAGTTTGCTGCTAAGTACTTACAGTGTTTTTTTGTCATAGCTCAAATGATAACGCTGGTATATTTTTTTGGTGGCATCAATTCGCCTTGGTACCTAGTGCTGCTGATGCTTGTTATAGGCTGTTCTGTGCTTGGATTTGGAGCATTTTTTATTAATATCGGCATAATGGCCGTATTCTATGTGGCTATTATTATTGCTTCTCTGGCGGCAAGTACCGCAAGTGAATTTAGCTTTGCTACATTTCCTACTACTGCCTCGGCGTTACTTTTTGCGGGACTGATAGCCTATGCCATAGATCAATACCAAATAAAAGGAGCGAAGGCCCATATAGTGACTTCTGAGCTAGATAGCGCCAAATTAACAGAAAAGATTATGCTCGGAGCAATAGCAGATCCAATAATAGGCGTTGACGCCAATGCTAAGATTATCTTAATGAATGAATCTGCCCAGAGTTTATGTGGATGGGATATGTACGATGCCCTCCATATCAACATTAGACAAGTATTAAAGCTCAAGGGTTCCCAGGATTTAGATATCACCGATACTAATGATCCATTTCTACAAGTCATTAACAGCCATAAGCCCACCACAACGAGCCAATTTTATGTTCTAGGCAAAGGGAATCAGCAAATACCACTATCTATCTCAATAGCGCCGACCATCAATTCCGACGGTAACCCTGGAGGGGCCATAGCTGTGATTACCGATATCTCTGCCCAAAAAGGCCTACAGCGCGAACGTAGTGAGTTTATATCTACGGCGAGCCATGAGATGCGTACCCCGCTGGCTACGATAGAAGGGTACTTGTCTATTGCCCTCAACCCCAAGCTTTCGAATATGGATGCAAAAACTAGGCTGTTCATAGAAAAGGCCCACGATGCTTCTATACATATGGGGAAGCTCTTCCAGAATCTTTTAAGTGTTAGCGTTATAGACGATGGCGCAGTGGCTAATGAACGTACTATTTTTAATATTAGTGATTTGGCCCTAAAAACATCTGCAGCAATGGAGCCATTGGCAAATAAAAAGGGCCTACAAATAATCACACATATCGGAGGTGCAAGCCTTTCAAACCAAAAAGTCGTTGCGCCAGCCTATATGGTTCATGCCAACGAGGAAAGGGTGACCGAAATAATAACTAACCTATTGGATAATGCTATTCAATACACTTCCAAAGGAGGTGTAGATATTAATATTTCTGGTGACAAAACTACTGTCACTATAGCCATTCATGATTCTGGCATAGGTATCTCAGCCCAAGACCAAAAACATTTGTTTGAGAGATTTTATAGAGTGAATGATAACTTAACTCAAGAGCAACCAGGCACTGGGCTGGGATTATATATCACCCGTAACCTAGTGGAGCTATACGGTGGTAAAATATGGGTAGAATCGGTGCCAGGCCGGGGTTCAACATTCACATTTAGACTACCCCTGAATTTAGGTGTTGCCTAATAAGCATAATAGGGTTTATAATAATAAAGAAATGAGGAAAAATGCCAAAAATACTATTAGTTGAAGATGATATAAGCCTAAGAGATGTATATTTTGCCAGACTGCAGGCGGAAGGTTATGAGTTGGTAATAGCTGGCAATGGCGAGGAAGCCTTGGCGGTGGCCGTTAAGGAACGTCCAGATTTAATTCTGCTAGATGTAATGATGCCCAGAATATCTGGCTTTGATGTACTTGATATACTTCGCACCACCCCAGAGATTGCCCATACAAGGGTAATCATGATGACCGCGCTAGGCAGCTCAGAGGACCGCGAACGAGGCGAAAAGCTCGGGGTTGACAAGTACCTGGTAAAATCCCAGGTAACCCTAGAAGATGTTGTTGCAACCATCAAAAAAGTTCTAGGTGGGCCAGCTCCACCAACTGGCGAGCCAGTAGTTGGTCAAGACCCCCAGCCAACTTCTCCGACTCCAACTGTTGAGCCTACAACTCCTCCAGTAGTCGAGCCCCCACCACCGGCCCCCAAGGGTTAGGTTTTGCTAGTGCTAGCAATTTGCTAGAAATAATTAAATTACAATTACTGCTTATTAGTAGCCATAAAGGCTACTAATAAGATATAATTATAGCTATGACTAATAGAACAATGATATCTGACCTACCAAAATTCATAGGCGAGCAGAAGACTATTGCTGGGTGGATTCACATCAGGCGTGATCATGGTAAGCTTGCTTTTTTTGAGGTGCGGGATGCCTCGGCCATGGTGCAGGCTGTCTATTTTAGGAAGGATAGTAAGCTTGACAAGGTTATTGATAAGCTCAGGCCGGAGTTTGTGGTGGAGTTATCGGGTGAAATTAAAGCAAGGCCAGAGAAGATGATTAACCCAGATCATCAGACCGGCACAATAGAGTTTGTAATTGGAGATATCACTATCCTTAGCCAGGCTCAAACGCCACCTTTTGAAATTACCGAGGAAGCATCCAAAACCCACGAGGATGTCCGAATGCGCCACCGCTATATTGACCTTAGACGTTCAAAAATGCAGAGGAATATGCGTTTTAGACATAAATTTATTAAAGCTATACGTAATCACATGGACGATGCCGGCTTTGTAGAGATTGAGACTCCAATACTTACCAATTCCTCTCCCGAGGGAGCAAGAGACTTCCTAGTCCCCTCCAGGAATGACCCTGGTAAATTCTACGCACTTCCTCAGGCCCCTCAGCAATTTAAGCAGTTGCTGATGATCGCTGGTTTTGAAAAGTACTACCAGATAGCTAGGTGTTTCAGGGACGAAGACCAGCGTGGTGATCGCCAGCCAGAGTTTACGCAGCTGGATATGGAGATGAGCTTTGTGTCCCAGCAGGATATATTGGACTTTAACGAGCAGATGCTAGTTAAAATAATATCTGAGCTTTTGCCAGCTAAGAAGCTCCCTAAAAAGTTCCCAGTCATAAGCTATGCCGAGGCAATTAAGCAGTATGGGTCTGATAAGCCCGACCTGAGAGCTGGCAAGCAAGACCCTAACGAATTGGCGTTTTGCTGGGTGGTGAATTTTCCTGTCTTTGAGAAAACAGCCGAGGGGCATATCACGTTCGCCCACAACCCTTTTGCTAAGCCCCTAGATGAAGACCTAAAATTGCTAGAATCAGACCAGGTTGAGGATCTACTTAAAATGAGGGGCCACAGCTACGATCTAGTGCTAAATGGCGTTGAGATTAGTAGCGGAAGCCTGCGAATTACTGACCCTATCGTTCAAAATGCTGTTTTTGAACGGTTTGGACTAAGCCAAGCAGAAGTTAAGCAAAGGTTTGGTGACTTCCTAGAAGCCTTTAAGTACGGCGTTCCTCCCCACGCTGGATTTGCACCAGGGCTTGATAGGTTGATTACGGAGCTTCTTAATGAATCATCAATTCGTGAAGTTATTGCCTTTCCCAAGACAGGCGATGGCAGGGACTTAATGTTCAAAAGCCCATCCGAGGTACTGCCAGAACAGCTAACTGAGCTTGGTATTTCCATCAAAGCTCAAGATAAGTAGTAGCTATGACTTTTATTGTAGAGCTAGATAACTTCAGCGGACCTTTCGATGTACTCCTTGACTTACTCAAGAAGCAACAGCTTGAGATTACCGAGCTGGCGCTGGGTCAGATTACCGGTGATTACCTAGAATATATCGAACACCTCGAGCTAGGGCTAGAAGAAATGAATTGGTTCTTATTTGTTGCCGCCAAACTAGTGCTAGATAAAAGCTCGGCTATTTTAAGTCTTGCCCCTAGTGAGGATGAGACCGACCTAGAGACTAGCCTTAAGAGCTACAAACAGCTAAAAAACATGGCCTCCACTCTAGCCGAACTATTAAAATACCCTAGCTTCAGCCGGGTACTGACCGGCGATGCGAAAATAATAGTTGCCCCAATAGCTAGCCATATCATCAGATCTAGCTATCGGGCTCTCCTAAGGCAGTCTCGCCAACTACTCGAAACCAAAGTTATTAAATCTAAATCAAGGCAAGTAGAGGAAATTCGCAGACAATTTATTAATCATATAAAAACCCTTAAAAGCTTTTCCATGGACGAGCTATTGAGTCATTCCAAAAGTAGATCGGAGGCAATTATATATTTTTTAGCAATTCTGGATTTGATCAGAAATGGGAACATTAGCTCTAGTGGTCAAGCATTTATTTTTAGCGAGGTAGCGGTATGAATAATAGCGCCAAGCTAGTGTCGTTGCTATTTTGTAGTGATGAGCCAATTAGTGTAGGGCAGCTAGAGCTAACACTGGAGCTTACATCTAGCGAGCTTATTGAGCTAGCTAGGCAAACAAATCAAGAACTCAATAGACTAGGGCTGGGTATTATAGCTCATAAATCTAGCCTTCAGCTAACTACAACCAAGGACTACGCCAAGCTTATTAAAGAATTTTATCAAACCTCCCCCCAGCCACTTTCGCAGGCAGTCCTAGAAGTCCTGAGTGTCATAGCTTATCGCCAGCCTATTAGTAAGGGCCAAATTGATGAAGTACGGGGAGTTAGTAGTGATAAATCTATTGCTAGTCTTATCTCGAAAGGATTAGTCAAGAAGATTAGTATCAAAAACGAAATCCAATACACGACTACTAGTGAGTTTTTGAAAATTGTTGGCATTAAATCGCTTGAAGAGCTGGAGAAACCTAGATGACCCCATATCCTAGGATTAATAAATATCTAGTTACAGTAGGTTTGGCTGAGTCTAGAAGAAAAGCCGATATGCTTATTAAAAAGGGACGTGTTATGGTTAACGGTAGCGCGCAGGTGGATTTAAGCTATCGAGTTGTAGGTGATGATGTGGTGGAGGTAGCTGGCCATGTTGGGAAGAGCAGAAGTGATATATATATAGCCTTTAATAAGCCCCGCGGGCTAGTCTGCTCGCACGCCAAACAAGCCAATAACTCGACAATATTTGATGTCTTACCTAAAAGCTTTGCCTCCCTTAAGATTGCAGGGCGACTAGATAAGGACAGCCAAGGCCTAGTGATACTTAGCTCTGACGGGGATTTTATCCAGAGCTTAGCGCACCCCAGCAACGAAAAGAGCAAGACCTATATCGTGACTACCAATAAAAAGGTGACTGAGCAAAACCTATCAGCTCTAAATGCTGGTATCAAACTTGATGATGGTATAAGTAAGCTCAGGGCTACATTAATTAACCCTACTAGCGTTAGAGTCATAATGACAGAGGGTAAGAATCGTCAAATTCGACGAAGCTTTGAGGCTACTGGGCTAGATGTCATTAAACTGGAAAGAGTAAAGATAGGTAAATACTCTAATCCGCGGCTAGGGCCCGAAAAGTTTGTTTTTATTGGGCCCGAGGACATCCTGTGAATCCACTGGTTGTGATTGGCCTAGCGATAAGCTTGCTAGCTAGTAATGGACTAGGCGTGCTTGGGTCATTAGGTAGTGAAATCAGTACCACCCAAGCTAGCACCTCACATTCAATTCCCTTTGAGGGTGCGAATTACACCCTAGCCCCAACTCTCAATCAAGATAGTAAGCCGTATAATAGCTTGGCTTTTTCGGCCATCATCTATGATGTAGATTCTGGGGTTATATTATACCAAAAGGATCCTAATGCTCAACACCCAATCGCTTCAATTACTAAGCTAATGACCGCCTTGGTTATTATGGACTCTCATAAGCCCGACGAGGTAATCTCGATAGGTGATATACCAACGCTGGGATTAGAGGATCAGAAATTAGGCATCAAGCAAGGCGAGCAATTTATACTCTCAGATTTATTGCAAGCTCTGCTAATATATTCCGCTAATGATGCTGCTAATGCTTTAGCTATCTATGATAGTGGGTCCTTAGCGCAGTTTTCTGAGAAAATGAATAATAAAGCTCGTGACTGGGGGCTAACTAATACTAGCTACCTCAACCCCTCAGGCCTAGATCAAGACGGCCAGTACAGTAGCGCGCGCGATGTAGTAACGATTGCCAACCTACTTGTTACCAATAAGACCTTTACCGATATCGTTAAGACAGCCAATACTCAAATTACTAACTCCGATGGTAAGGTTTATGCCATAACTACTACCAATAAAATTCTAGGGCAGGGTGGTGTTATAGGCATCAAAACAGGCACTACCCTGGCTGCTGGGCTGTGCCTAGTAACGCTAGCCGAGAACAATGGTCATCGCATCATCTCTGTCGTTATTGACAGCCCAGACCGTTTCCAGGAAAGCAAAAGTATGATAGACTGGGCGTTCCGTAATTATATTTGGCAATAAAATGAAAACATTATCAAGAGTAATAATTGTAGGCCAACCAAATGTTGGCAAAAGCGTGCTATTTAACCGCCTGACTCATAGTAATCGGGCGATCACTTCGCATGTCGCGCATACTACCCGCGACCAAAATCGTGGAGTGGTTAATTATAATGATATTCAATTTGAACTGATTGATAGCGCCGGGTTTGCTAAAGCTACTGATGAGCTCAATAAGCTAGCTATATCACTAATCGCGTCAGCTATCGCCACTAGTCAGCTTGTAATATTCGTGGCAGACGGAACAGGTGAGTTAAATAATAACGATATGCGCCTAGCCAAGCTAGTGCTAAAAAGTGGGCTGCCAACCATCCTAGCCATTAATAAGCTTGATAAAAAGGAATTCCGCCCAGAGCCTAGCTACTACCGACGACTCGGGTTTGAGAATATACTGCAAATTTCAGCCCAAAACGGCATTGCAATTAATGAGTTGCTGGACGAGATAACCAGTAAAATCCCTCGCAAAAAACAATCTAAGACAGTTGATACTATAAAAGTTGCCTTGCTTGGTAGGCCCAATGTTGGCAAGAGCGCGCTACTAAATGCCATAGCCAAAGAAGACATCGCACTGGTCAGTGATATAGCCGGCACAACCAGAGATGTCAATTCGGCAACTGTCAAATACCAAGACAAAGTCATTGAATTCCATGATACTGCTGGGCTCAGACGGCGGGGGAAAATTAGTGCCGGCATAGAGTTCTTCTCTACTACACGCA
>JBCLLP010000006.1:0-38197 GCA_039738615.1 Candidatus Saccharimonadia bacterium | reverse complement strand
CTGGAAAGTCGGTGCTTTGGATGGGCTTACTCTGCCCTGCGGGCGTAGAAGCTGAAACACCTCCAGCTTGTGGCTGGATTATAGTGCCACCCGCCAACCCACCTGCATCACCAGCTGACACCGTCATATCATCAGCTGGCACAAAAGCTGATTGTGGCATAGGGAAATTATTGTCTTTAGGGTCCATACTAACTACTATTATACCTATGATTAAACTAAAGTTCTAGTGCTTAGAGGTTAAATATCTTGTATAGCTTGTCCATTTACCATGAATAAGATTAACTACCAGCTCTGCAGAGAGGTGAATTGTTTTATTATCAATGTCTTTTTGGGGGTTAACTTCTGTAATATCAATTGCTACTATATTCTCGTCCTGAAGATTTCTAGTCATATATGAAATCTCCCTAAAGCTAAGTCCACCCTTATTAATTATTCCAGTCCCTGGCGCTTCACTGACATCTATTGAGTCAATATCTAGGCTAACATGTACTGGCCGGCCATTAATTTGTTTCTTAATCTTTGTAAGGCAGGCCGAAATGCCATCTTGGGTAATATCATCTATCGTTATATTTAAAATATGATGCTGGTCCATAAACGCTTGCTCGCTATCATCGATATCCTTAATACCTATAATATAAACTTCATCAAAGCGATATTTAGCTAGCCTAAAATCACCATATATCCCCTCTCCCAGTACCGTAGAAAGTGGCATACCATGGATATTGCCGGTAGGTGTATTATTGGGTCCATTACAGTCTGGATGGGCATCAATATATACCACTACGGCGTCATTATATCTATGCTTAGTGGCAAACATTGTGGCTATTGATATACTATGATCCCCGCCTAGCGTCAAAGCTATATCCCCTGGTCTGCTAGATTCAACAATACTATTAAATAGTGATTTATTATAATCAACAATTAGCCGGTGATAACGCAGGCTAGACTCGCTACCAATATCCCCGCTGGCCAATACCGTCGCGTCTTTAATGCAATAGGGTATATTATTTTTCTTCAATGACTCCTCTAGGCTAATATCAAGAATTGCTTTAGGCGCCAGCTCACAACCTTGATTATAGCTACCCAGGCTAGTTGCAGCAGAAAATATATTGATCATATTAGCTATTATAACCTAACGCATAGGCTACGACTTAAGTTATAATATAAATATGTCCAAATCACTCAAAAAACTGATTACCCCAATAATACCTAAGCCTGCCCTAAACGCCTTTCATTATGGGGAGAGTATTATTGCTAACTATAAATATTCCAATCCTAGTGACAAGATGATAATGATTGGGATTGTAGGCAGCAAAGGCAAGACCACAACAGCCAATATGCTATGGTCCATACTTTCTGCCGACGGCACAAGGGTAGGACTAATAGGTACTGCCAATATCAAATACGGTCAAAAAGAAGAGCTCAATAAATACCATATGACAATGCCAGGTGCGTTAGTACTACAAAAAATACTTGCCAATATGGCTAGCATAAATTGTAAATATGTTGTTATGGAAGTTCCTTCAGAGGGACAGACGCAATATCGTCATATTGGAATTAATTTTGATGTGCTAGTATTTACCAATGTCACTAGTGAGCTAATGGCCGCACATGATTTTAGCCTCAGTACACTCCATAGGCATAACAAACGAGTGTTCAAAAAACTCCACAGCTCCAAGCGTAAAACAATCAATTCTAAAATAATTCAAAAGCTGGTGGTGGTCAATAGTGATAGTAAGGACAGTAAGGAATATATGATATTCCCAGCCGATAAAAAAATTACCTTTGGCACAAAATCGGCTGGCTATAAACTACATAATATTAGTGGTACCAAAAATGGCATAAGCTTTGAGGTCAATAAGGACCATTACCAGCTCAAAATGTTAGGAAAAATAAACGCTATCAATGCAGTTGGTGCTATCGCTACAGCTAGTGAGCTAGGAGCCTCTAGGGATAATATTATAAAAGGTCTGGGTAGCCTAGCAGTGATACCTGGCCGTATGGAAATAATTGAAGGCAGTCGGGCATTTAGGGTGATTGTAGACTACGCACACGAACAAACCAGTATGACTGCGCTGATGGATGGTGCCAAAGATTTGATACCTAAGGGTGGGAAAATTATTACTCTGCTAGGTGCTGAAGGTGGTGGGCGTGATAGTGCCAAGCGTCCAGCAATGGGCGAAATTTGTGCCAATGGTTCGGACATAATAATACTTACTAATGTTGATCCTTACGAAGACGACCCAATGGATATCATCAATGACATTAAAAAAGGCGCGCTTAGGGCTGGGGCCATAGAGGGCAAAACGATGTTTATTATCCCCGATCGACGCGAAGGTATTTATAGAGCTCTAGAGCTGGCTGGCAAAAATGACTTAGTGTTAATTACCGGCAAGGGTAGTGAGCAATCTATAATAATTAGTGGTAAATCCAGCCCTTGGGATGACAGAAAAGTAGTTAAGGAAGAAATTAAAAAGCTAGCTACCAAAGCCTCCCAGAGAGAAATAAATGAATTGTCATTTACCCAGTCAACAGATCCATCACAAGACGAGGAAGTGGAGATATACTTCAACCAGCACAAGCCGCCAACCCAGCACGGAGCAGATGCAATGGTAGCGAATCCTAACGGCCTAGAAAAAACTAAAGAAGATAAGTAGCTAGATAAACAGAGGCCACAACCTATATTTTTGCTAAATCTTTAACTGCCACAGGGCAGAGGCCATTGTGTAATTTATGGCAGTCCTTGCAACAAATAAATAATTGGTGGCAATCTGGCTTAGCACAGTCAATATAGCGATCGCTGGCTATTTTACAATGCGCACATATACCAAGTACTTTTTGACCACTCTGGGTATCTGTATTAGTTACCATCCTATCGTCAAATACAAAGTTTTTGCCCTTAAAGTACCCGTCTGGGTACTTTTCTAGATAATTAACAATTCCACCCTCAAGCTGATAAACATCACTAAAGCCCTCTTCGGCCAAGAGTGCTGTGGCTTTTTCGCAGCGTATTCCACCCGTACAATACGTAACTACCTTTTTGTTCTTGTCTATTTTTAGATTCTTTATCTTTTTAGGTAGCTCATAAAACTTAGCTGTATTAGGCTGAATTGCGCCTTCAAACCTTCCTACTGCATATTCATAATTATTGCGCATATCCACTACAACCATATCCTCACCAGCCTCAAATAGCTCGTGCATTTGCTCTGGAGTAAGATACTTACCGGTCTTTTGCATATCGACCTTTTTGCCCAGAGTTACAATCTCGGAACGATACTTAACAATCAAGCTTGGGAAGGGTATCTTGGCTGAACTAGAACGCTTAAACTTAACATCATTAAAGAAAGGATGGGCATCTATATAGTCAGTGTAGATCTTTAATTGAGCACGAGTACCAGCCACAGTTCCGTTAATCCCCTCTTCGCTAATAAGAATACGCCCTACTAAGCCAATGCCTTGGCAGACCAATTTGTGTTGGCTAGCTTCAAACTTGGCGTTTTGAACAGATGTAAATTTATAATATAATAATACGAATATATTACTCGACATAATCAACGATTATAGCAAAATACTAGCCTACTTTCTATGGCATTGCTGCTTTGTGAAGCTAATCTTAGAAACCACTAGAATATAGACCATTACCAATAAACCAAGCTTGAATAGTGCGGTCAAGCCCCACTAGTACCAAAAACAGCCCCAAGCCCCTCTTAAATAACCCATTAGGGTCTTCAAGCCACTTAAATTTATCAATTACTACCTGCCCAAATTTACCTACCAGCAATAATACCAAGCATAGTCCATACACGTAGCTGACTATATATAATAGCCCCTTGGCAAAGTTCGCAGGTAAGCTATCTTAGTACTTTTTGCTAGTTCTGGTTTTTAGTTTTAGTGCTGGGAGTACTACTCCTAGGTTTATGTATATTTTTTATAATACCTATTATAGCAAGTAGCCGTATTACTTTTCAACTCCTAGGGCTTGTATTTTATACTGTATGCTAGTAAAATTTATAGCAATTGCTCACCAAACAAGGAGAAGCATGGTACCAATGTATCAGGAATCTAGATTGTTCGAACTACCCGTACCAATACAAAAATTTAGTAAATTTCAGAGAGTTTTACTAAAGCTCAGCGGTGAAGCCCTTATGGGTAGTCAAGGATCCGGAATAGATGCAGAAGTAATTAGAAGATTTGCCCAAGAAATCGTAGTTGCTCGGCAAGTACAAAATGTAGAGCTGGCTGTAGTTGTGGGTGGTGGTAACTTCTGGAGAGGTGCTCAACACCCCGAAATGGATCAGGCACAAGCCGACTCTGCAGGAATGCTGGCAACCGTACTAAATGCTCTTGCTTTGCAAGATCACCTAGAAAAGCTCGGCCAGCCAACTCGCGTGATGTCGGCTATTTATATGCCCCAATTAGCCGAATCATTTGTTCGGCGTAAGGCAATTCGCCATATGGAAAAGGGTCGAGTCGTTATATTCGCCGGGGGAACTGGTAACCCATTTTTTACTACCGATACTGCTGCGGCACTACGGTCTGTAGAAATCGAAGCGGATGTTCTGCTAATGGCCAAGAATGGTGTTGATGGTGTCTATTCGAGCGATCCCAAGCTTGACCCAAATGCGGTCCGCTATGAGGAGCTAACCTACCTAGATATCATCAATAACGATCTGAAAGTTATGGACCCTACGGCGGCAACTCATGCCATGGAGAACAAGCTTCCCATTATTATTTTTGATGGACACAAGGTAGGTGGGCTTGAAGAAGCCATAGCCAACCCTCATACCGGGACCATTATTAGATAAATCTTTTGCAGTCGCTTACGGATATTCCGTAGGCGACTTTTACTTAACTGGACTTACGCAAAGTAGGACATTTTCTGAGCCAAATTAAAAAATATGACTATTACTTGCGGACTTTTTTGTGCCACATAAATAGCGCGAACGCCATAATTACTAGTACAAAGATGACCATCACAAATACCTGAGCTGAGCCCCTTAGAACAAAGTAAAAGGGCAATATAAAAAACAAGCCTAGCCCAAGAATAAGTAGGCCTATAATTACATCCCCAAAAACCCCCGCCTTATAATCTTCATGTGGCGTTTCGTAGCTGTCATTGGACGCTTTTTTTTGGTGTTCGTGTTTGGCGTGGCTATTTTTACTCATTTTATCCCCTTCTATTATTTTGTTATTATTCTACACCCTTGCTAGTAGACTATCTATATAGGCCCTAGCTTCGGTGGTGCTGGTAGTGCCCATAAGGCTAGCCCGAATACTTGAGGAGCCATCAAAGCCATTTATATACACCTTAAAAAACTTCTTGAGCGGCTCAAATGATTTATTAGTGCCCCAAGTAGCTTCATATAGGCTAATGTGCTGAGATAGAATCATTAACATCTGCCCGATAGTCCTCTTATTGCTATCTGGGTGGAATATAAACAAATCTTGGAATATACCTCGCCCAATCATAATCCCATCAACTCCAGTCTCGCTAGCTACTTTCCGGCCCTCTTCTACGCTTAAAATATCGCCATTCCCAACTATAACTGTACTTGGCGATAGCTTATCACGCAGCTTAACGGCCTTTGTGATTTCATCCCAGTGCGCGGGAACCTTACTCATTTCTTTACGGGTTCGGCCATGGATTATCAAAGCATCAAGGTTTTGCTTTAGTAAAAACCCAATCCACTCCTCGGTGACAATTGTGTTAAATCCTATCCTAGTTTTAACGCTAACGGGAATTTGCCCCCCTGCCCCCTTAATAGTGGCCGCTATAACCTCACCTACCAGCTGGTGGTTCTCTATCATCGCGCTACAAGCGCCTTTTTTTATCATATCCTTTACCGGACAACCCATATTAATATCAATACCCGCAAAACCCATTTCCACCAAATCCTTGGCCATCTGGTAATAATTATCAGGCTCTATTCCCCAAATTTGAGCTATCAAAGGTCGCTCGGACTTACTAAATATCAGCCGTGACATAATCGCGCGCTGGCCTGGACTACAATAGCCATCGGCGTTAGCAAATTCGGTCATCATAACATCAGCCGGGGCGTGCTCGGCTACAATTTGCCTAAATACCGTATCTGTTACATCATCCATAGGCGCTAGAACAAAAAACGGCTGCTTAGATTCATTTAATTTTTGCCAAATGTTTTTCATAGATTTATCTTAATTATATGATAGTAAGACCGCCCACAATAGGCGGTCCCATAAAAAATAGTGAATTATTCCTGTGTGCTTGGATCAAGATAGGTGAGATTATTGTCCCTCATGAAACGAGAATAAGCTGGGGTATCACGACGAGCTGGGAAAAAGCTATTGCCTCGGACTGCTCCGATTTTTTCCTTGAGCCACAACCCTAACATCACCTTTAGCTACTAGTGTAGCCACCAATGGTATCAAAGCTCGTAGCCTCAGGCTTAGTAATTCTTTGCCCAGTTCCAACTCCCTTATGGAGTTACAAAGCCCAGGCACAGTCAGCGCAAGTCTGAGTATGGGGGGTAAGATGGTACAGTGAGCTATACTAGCATATATTTAGTTAATATTCTAGTCACATTATGTTCATAAAACGCGTTATAATACTCTATATGTCTATATCAAAAAAGCGTCCCATCAAGCATCCCCGGCACAATCAGCCAGCTACTCCAGACTTTGTGTATGACCCTGATGATAATAATGATAGCCTAGAAGCAGAGGACTTTCTAGCTAGCGAGCTAGACCCTATGAGTAAGGAGGACCAAATACTAGATCCTAAGCTAGAAAAACGAGCTAAAAGACGTAAAAAGATTAAGCGAATTATGCTATTTATGGTGCTATTTTTCTTTATTGCAGGGGCCGGTATCTTTGGATATTTATTCCTAAAAGCAGGTAAAATTAGTACCAATTTATTTAATTTCTCTACTAGGCTTAAGGGTGAGGATCAAGGTAGAGTAAATATACTTTTGCTAGGAGTGAGTGATCCTGGCCACGAAGGAGAGACTTTGGCTGATACCAATATGGTGATAAGCCTAGACACCAAGAACAATAAAGTAGCACTCATAAGCATCCCTAGGGACACTAGGGTCTATATACCCGGTGAAGGCTACCACAAGATAAATAATGCCCATGCCATTGGCGAGAATAAACAGCCGCCTGGAGGTATTGAGCTAGCTACCAAAACCGTTGAACAAACCCTAGATATACCAATTCATTACTATGTCAGGGCTAACTTTTCTGGTCTTAAGCAAGCCGTAGATGCCGTTGGGGGCATTGATATAGATGTCAAAGAGCCTCTCAACGACCCTGAATACCCCTGCGAAAGCAATGAAGGCAAGAGCTGTGGTTTTAAGATACGCGCTGGGATGACCAAGATGGATGGCTCTACCGCTCTCAAATACGCCAGATGCCGTAAGGGCACCTGTGGTGATGACTTTGGCCGCGCTCAAAGACAGCAGGAGGTCCTAAAGGCTTTAAGGGAGAAAGCCACTAGCTCGCAAACACTTACCGATCCTAAAAAGCTCAACGGTTTAATTGAGGCCGCCGCCAATAACCTCAAGACTAACCTTAGCCCTACCGAAATGCAAAGAGTCCTAGAGCTTAGTAAAAAAATTACTAATGATAATATCCTTGATATTGTCTTTTCTATTTTGCCCAATGGCTTCTTAAAGCCAGACCCTAGCAGTAGCGACCTACTGCCCACCGCTGGCAGTTTTGATGATATCCAAAAATTCGTCAAAGAAGTCTTTAATATCGGTGGGCTATGGTCAGAGAACAGCACGGTAATTATAGAAAATGGCACCTCAACAGTTGGCATAGCGAATAAATTTGAAGCAAAGCTTATCAATGCGGGCGTCCCTATCCAGATTATAGCTGTCCAAAACGCCAAAACTAAGAACTTCACGACATCCCAAATTATTGACTACACATCTGGCAAGAAGCCTAAGACCATCAAATACCTTGAAGATATTTTAGGCATAAAAGCCACTACCCCCGCTGAGGGCCAAAAGCATATTGGTAGTCAGGATATTACAATTATTCTAGGTACCGACTACGCCGAAAAGGTCGCTCAGACAGGTACGGTAGATTAGCTATGGAAAATAATCTCACACAATCCAAAGCTACTTTAGGCGAGTGACTTTAGTAATTACTTGTCAGGCATATTCGCCTGGATGTTTGTAGGGCTCACAGCCAGCGGTATCATAGGCTACCTGATAGCTATAAGCGGCAACTCTTGCCTTTCTAGTAAACTTATTTTTACAATCCGATGCCCTAGAGACTATTCTATCTTTCTTGGGTGTAATAATATTTTTGGCTCTTACGGCCTACGATACCCCCCAAAAAAATAAAAAAAATATATGCCGAGTTTGGTGATGCTGGCAATATGGCAATTTTAGGCGCCCTAACCCTCTACTTAAACTTCTTGAATTTATTCCTGTTCTTACTGCGCATATTTGGTGCTGAAAGAAATTAGCCTTTACATTGTGTAACTAATAAGACTATAATTAAATTTATAAATAATAAATGGAGGTTCAAATGGAAGTTGCAGTGATGCCGTCTAAGAATTCTTTACTATTAAGAGCCCTAACAAATATCGCACTTGGAATTATAATATTGGTTTGGCCTGGCCTGACACTATTAGTGCTGATATATGCCTTTGCAATAAATATCTTACTGGTGGGGCTAATGGCTCTTTTTGAGCCAGCCGTGGATAAGACCAATCACCACGGACTAGTTAGTGTCCTACTGGGGCTGACCGGAATTGTTGTAGGAATCTACCTACTAGCAAGGCCACTACTTACAGGTGAGATTTTTATCATATTAATAGCACTATGGGCTATTATGTTCGGAATAGCTGATATCTATATTGGCTTACAGTCCAAATTAAAAGGAAAAACTAATTGGCTGTTTGTAATAACAGGCGTGTTTTCACTGCTCTTTAGTATAGTTCTGCTTAATAGTCCCCTAGATAGTATCCTAGCGCTAATAATGATTATTGGCTTCTACTCCCTAATAGTTGGTGTTACCCTCGGCGCAGTGGCATTAATCGCCTACCCTAAGAAATAAAATATAAACTCCAGTATGAGCACCCAATCAAAGCCTATTCCAAGACACGGAGGCTGGAATAGGTTTTTTTTAATACTCCTGACCATCTTATTAGTTCTTACGTGCTACATAACTATCCTTCGTGATAATTTTAATACTGGATCTAAGACCTACCTGTTCTTAAGAGAGGCCAAGGTATTTGATAATTTTACTGAGTTGGCTAAGATTCAGATAAGATCTAACCTACCCCAAAATATCAAAAATAACATTATCAAAAGAGCCATGATTGAAAAGATTATGGAAATCATTATAACCCCAGAAAATGTAGCTAAAATTGCCGAGCCAGCTATAGATGGACTCTATAAGCTATCTAATAAAGCCACTACAATTGCAGGTGAAACAATAATAATTGACACTACGCCTTATAAAAAACAAGCCAATGAATATCTGCCATCACTTGGGCTACCCCAGGGTTTGAATGACGCATCAAATGATTTTATTGGTTCAGTACCAGATAAAATAACCATTATTGATGTCAAAAATAACCCTAATTCCCCACTCGCAGTCTTTGTTAAATTACGAGCTGCCTACAAGACTCTTAGCATCATTGCCGATATACTATGGCTACTAATACTTATTAACCTTATAAGCTTAGTGGCCCTTAATATCAAGTCTATACCAAGGTTGCTATCAGCACTATACAAGTCATTTGGGATAGCTGGCGGGCTAATAGTAGCCTTGTCCTACCTAGCGCCACCTATTGTAACCTCCATAATGCCCCAAGGTGCGAACCCAGCAGCCAGTAGTGCTATCACTAGCCTAGTTGCTGATGCCCTAGAGTCCTTCATGCTTATAACTAGAGGCTATGGCTGGACTATGCTAGTTATCGCCTCACTGGCACTACTAACTAAATTACTAATGGGCAATGATAAGGTTAAGTCTCTTTATACCAGTGGGCACGCCAAGCTACAGGCCAAGCTAAAAAGTAATAAAATTAAAAGCTAAAGCCTATTTAGTAAGATACGAATGTATTTATAAATTCTCAAAACGACAAGCTAGCTAGCATAGTAAAAGAATTCAAAGCTATATAATGATTAATTACTGCGAGTTCATATATTCGGCAAACTCTAGATCTTCAAAAGCAGGTGCGTATAGAGCAACATCCTCAAAAAATGGTGCATTATCAGTATTAAAGTTCATACCAACATCTTTGCCTATTGTTGAGCCATCTTGAAGGGTGACACTAATATGGTATGTTTTGCCGCCAAGCATGGTAGCATTATGATCTGAATTAAATGCGATTTTATCTACCATCCCATACTTTACTAGGCTCATATCAATATTCTTTAATGCATTGGGCTGAAGCTGACAGGGGGTGCTTTCTGTTTTATTAGTAGCTGTATGTAGAATAGTAATATCACAGCTATTGGCAGTAATGGTAAGTGTTTTGGTCTGCTGAAATTCGGGGGAAACTGGCCCGGTATTAACGCTAAAGGATATTGATTTGAGGTTATGAGAGTAACTATTATGAATAGTAGTAGTTAATAATACAAGTATTACCACAAAACCAACAATGGCCATAATTAGAGCTACCGGCTTGGTGAGCCCTAGGCGAGCCGGCTTTTTGGTTGCTGGTTTTTTGGTAGTAATTTTAGATGCCATTTACAATAACTATACCACCTATTTTACTCTATTAGTAGTAGCAGGGCTTATTAAACTAGCATGCGAGTTTAATAACTCTAAACCCCCTAAAAAATTAAAAGATAAAAGCAAGGAATTATATTTTCAATATTGGCTGACGTATTATTATTCTGAGCCGAGCCGAGCTAGACGCAATAAAATAATTTAGGTATATCTCGTGGTACCTGGCCGATGGTTTATAGCCCTTTTTAGCAATATACTTATTTAATATCTGAAGGCTTTTTGGGCTGTTTTTAATAGATCCTATATGTAGTATTTGGGCCGCCTTCTTCTCCTCAAGAGTTGATATATGTAAGTCTTGATAGCGAGAATTTGGCTTACGGTCTCTGACATCTGCTATGGCCATATCTACCAGCCTTTGAGTTACAAAACCAGGCACTACTACAAAATTCTCCCATAATAACTGCTCGGTGAGCTGAGGGTTATAGTCATTCCCATTTTTCATACTCCATAGAATTTCAAGGGCTGGGATAGTAAAATCCACATAGCCATCGGGCAAGAATTCATCATTAGCTAGACCCATAATACCAAAAGCAATATCATATAGGGCAGAAATAGAATCAATAAATCTAGGTCCATCTCTACCACCCTCGCCATTAATGGCCAATACCCTTATAGCAGGAATAGTAACAATTTTACCTCTGCCCTGTTGGGCTTTGTAGAGCTCTGGGTATAGTTTGGTAATATCAAATTTATCTGCTTTCATACTATATTTTCATTTCTTCATTTATTAATTTATATCTATTCATAGCCCAATTGTAGCAATATTTTAGCTTATTTGTTAATCACAAACGGCTAGGTCTCGTTTTTTAAGATACTGCTGATGGTACTCCTCGGCCTTCCAAAATGTCTTAGCTGGTACCACCTGGGTAGCAATTGGTTGGCTATAGCCTCCAGACCTCTCAAGCTCTTTTATTTTATCTTTTGCGAGTTTGTGTTGCGCAATACTATGAAAAAAAATAACCGTCCTATAATTATCTCCTACATCAGCTCCTTGCCTATCTACTTGCGTTGGGTCATGATTCTCAAAAAAGACTTCTAAGAGTTTCTTATAACTTATCTTGGTGGGATTAAACTCTACCTGAACTGTCTCTGCGTGCCCAGTATTATGGCCACATACCTTCTCATAGCTAGGGCTATCTACATTACCCCCTTCATATCCGACGGTGGTCTTGACGACGCCAGGAGTAATCCTAAAAGCCTCCTCTACTCCCCAAAAGCACCCTCCTCCAAAGTCAGCGATTTCGTTTTTAGTCATTTTATATCCTTACTTCTTATTTGATCTAGTCCCAGGGAGTTGAGGGGAACTTTTCTGCCATAACCTCCCAGACCTTAATATCGTCTCCGCTTTCCTTGCCATAGCCATTTTGAACGGTTCTGACCATCACCTGAGCTACTCTATCGGGTGGCATGCCATGAAAATCAGTCATCTCAGTCGATGTCATAGTGGGGCTAACGGTGTAGATATTGAGCCCTGGGTTTTCCATAGCCAAAACTTTCGTAAAGCCCTGAGTGCCATACTTGGTAGCACAATACACACTCAAATCCACGACAGGATGTGACCCTGCGCCACTAGAAACATTTATAATGCTGTTGCGAATATGCGGTAGGGCTTGCTTGGTGAATTTTATTAGTCCTAGCAAATTCGTCAATACCTGATCGTCAATATCGTCTTCAGTTTGATCTACAAATTTCTTCCACCTTATCACGCCAGCATTATTGATAAGCACATCTATGCCACCACATTTTAGTAATATGGATTTGATAGCAGACTTTATGGAGGCTTGGTTTTTAATATCTAGCTGTATCAGCTCTACGGATTCGGCTCCCAATTTAAGGCAATTCCTAGATACTTCCTCAGCAGCGCCTATCTCGGAAAGAAATGTAATAATAATATTACAGCCTTCTTTAGCAAAGGCCAGTGCTGTCTCTGCGCCTATTCCCCTACTTGCTCCTGTGATAAGTATTGTCTTACCTTTAAGATTTTGCATATATTCATTATAAAGCATTACAATAGTAAGTAAGAAAATTTATATGAAAAAAGATGAGCTTAAATCCAAACTAAGTCCTATGGCCTACCAGGTTACTCAAGAAAAGGGTACAGAGCCAGCTTTTAGTGGCAAATACTACCTGGAACACACCGATGGTACTTACCATTGCGTGGTTTGTGGCCAGAAATTATTTGAGAGTGATACTAAATTTGATAGTGGTACGGGCTGGCCTAGCTTTGATAGGGCAATCCCTGGGTCTATCAAAATACAGTCCGACGATAGTCATGGTATGAGTCGTAATGAAGTTGTATGTAGCAAATGTGGTGCTCACCTTGGGCATATTTTTGATGATGGACCACAAGAAACTACAGGCCAGAGATTCTGTATCAACTCCTGTGCGTTAGATTTGGATACAAATAAATAGAATATAGGATTAACCATTAGAATTACTAGAAAAAATTAAAAATATCCGAGACCCACTACTGATTGCCAATGGAGCTATTGGAGGCTCGCTTGGGTTAACAATGGTTATCTGCCCAGAACTCATCAGAACGCTGGGCTCAGTAGATATACCCTATGCCTAGTACGCACCTACGGTCTGCTGGCAATTTCGGTAACGGTATTCTCAATATATGGCGCCGTAGACCATACCCCGCTGGCATTGGCGTTTGGGGTAAACCTCTTGCGAAGCTAAAAACCTCTAAATAATTTAACAGCCATAGGTACTTTTACACTATAAATATTAGCCCAAAAGGCTTATACTTATTAATGGTGCCTGCTATTATTAGATAAATAGCGAGTAAATATGCTGTTAAATATGTCGATAGGTCAATTGGTTTCGTATGTCATTACATTACTAGGATTAATTATAATTTTCACTGTGGTGGCGGTCAGGAACTATAAAAGTAAAGTAAATATTAGTTTTATGCTATTCAGTGGCAGTGTATTTGTGTATATTCTGGCATCATTTCTCTCAGGAATATCGAATTCATTAAATACGGCATTATGGATTGCCAGACTGGCGTTATTTTTAGCGTGTCTGACGCCAGCAAGCTTTTATATTTTTACCATAGCCTTCACTGGCGAGCAAAGCAAACGCAAATGGCTTAATTATGCTATATTATTATCTTTGCCGATTTTATCTGTTATTGCTTTCTGGCCACAAACTCTAATACAAGTATCTAGAAGGTACTATGGGGCCACTCTCGAAGAGTTCGGCCCGCTACTATATCTGACACTTATATATTACATAATTGTTTTTATAATAAGCTTTTATATATTAATAGCCTATGCCAAGAATTCCAATCGCAACACCAAACTTCAAGTAAACTTTATAATGTTTGGGGTGGGGCTTGATGCAGCTATTACTGTGATAACACAAATGCTACTCCCTGTATTTAACATTAACTCACTAGGAAATCTTGTGGGCACACCAGCCCATCTCTTATTAGTCGGAGGTGTTGGCTACGCTATATTAAAGCACCATATGTTTGATATAAAGGCCGTTATACTGCGTTATATCGGATTTATTGTAATCATAACTATAGCTACTACAATATTTGCGGTATTAATACTCGGGACTGGCAAATTAATTTTCCCAAATCTTCAATTGAGCTTCTGGCAGGCGATCTACTATGTGAGCGCCGCGGTGCTACTAGCTATGATTTATCAACCTATGCTTCGCTGGATTGAGCGTAAAACCAGCCGGGTGCTATATAGAGATAAGTATAACTCCCGGGATTTATTAAATTCCTTGAGTACTATTCTGGCCTCACAGATAGACTTAGCTAGGCTGTGTAGTGGCTGTGCCGAGCTAATCACCAAAACCATCCATGCCAAATCCATAGATATTATTATCCTAGACAAGCAAGAAATATATTATACTACTACCGCACAGGACTTACTGCCTAGCTACCACGAGCTAATAATAATTAGTAAGGACAGTCATATAGATGATGTTCAAGATAACGAGGCTAAATCATTACTTAGAAAATACGATATATCGGTGCTAGTAGTATTAAAAAGCCAGACAGAAATTATAGGCTACCTACTTATTGGTCCCAAACTAAGTGGCAATGCCTATGATAATAGTGATATTTTAACCTTTAATACAATTGCTGATGAGCTGGCTATAGCCGCCCAAAACAGCCGTTCCTATAAGCAAGTACTAGAGTTCAATAAAACCCTTCAAGAAAAGGTTGATATTGCTACCGAACAGCTAACTACTGCTAACAATAAGCTTAAAAACGCCGATGCCATTAAAGACGACTTTATATCTATGGCATCTCACCAGCTAACTACTCCTCTGGCCTCTATTGAGGGCTACTTATCGCTTGCTAATGGTGGCTACCTGGGAGATACCAATAAAAAGCTTAAAAATGCACTTGTGTCAGCAGCCGAGAGAACAAATGTTATGAAGGGTTTAATTAATGACCTGCTCAATGTTAGCAGAATGACTGGTGGAAAGTTTTTCTTAGAAATTAATCCTGTTGATATCGTTAATTTAATTAATACCGAGGTTAAGTCGGCACTACCATTGGCTAAACAAGAAGGCATAAAGCTTAACATACATATTCCTAAAACAGCTATTGATATGGTCAAATGTGACGAGCAAAAAGTCCGCCAAGTAATTGCTAACTTCATATCTAATGCCCTCAGTTATTCCCCTAAAGGACAGGTAGATGTCTTTATTAGTAGTAAGGATGATGGAGTAGAAGTAAGGATAGAGGATAACGGCATAGGCGTTCCCGAAGACCAGAAAAGTGAGCTGTTCAATAAATTCTTTAGGGCCACTAATGCCATTACTACAAGACCCAGTGGTACTGGAATAGGCCTATACCTAGCCAAGCGTGTCATAGGTGACCATGGTGGTAAAATTATCTTCAATAGTACTCAGGACAAAGGCTCGGTGTTTGGATTCTACCTACCATTTACTCCCCCAGCTACTGCCAATACCACTCCTCGTACTAGCGCTTGATCCAATCAATACTAATAGGTGGTAGCCATTGAATTATTACCAGAAGCTATTGCTGATAACTTAACATAGTGCTGGCCTTGCTCCTCTGGACTAAGCAATACGGGCGAGTTAAGTACCTGTGGTTTGGCGATATTATGGGCTTGAAGCACGCTATACCCCTCCCTAGCAGTAGCGGTTATAATAATATCAGCATCATCAGTGCTGACCCTAGTTGCGAGCGTGCCGGCCGGTAAGGCAGAGCTAATGATAGTATCTAGCTTATCTGCTAGTTTAGGTTCTATGCTCCTGGCAATGGCAGCCGTAAGACTTGGCTTAATGACACTATTATGGCGCATGATAGCCCTTATAAGTATATAAGCCAGCCTAGCAGTCCAATCGTTATAACCACAGCTACAATAGTAATTACAAGAATTACAATCCTAGCCTTGGGTTTCATAATAACGGCATTATTTGTGAGGGGAAGTCTTTATCGGGATCATAATTTATTACTACCATACCTAGTCCCCTAGCCAATATCGCATAGTAGTTATTATCATCTACAAATATGATTTCACTAGGGTTGAGGCCTAGCGCACTGATGGCATCGGTGTAGTAGAGTGGGTCAAGCTTGGACTTAGCAACCTTACCAGCAGTCTGAACATAATCAAAATAGCCAATAATCTCGTGGGCTAGTAGCCAGTCACTCAGGTCTTTCTTGGTGGCCGATAATATACCAAAACAATAGAGGGTTTTATTAATCCTAATAAACTCTAAAATCTGGGCATTAACCTCACCGCCAAGATTAACAACGCCATAAAAATCAAATAATATCGCTTTTACCATAAGGCCTCCAGCTCCCTCTGCCAGGTTCTAAGTATATCAAAGCTACCTTTCCAGAATTTATCAGAGCTTAAATCTATACCAACTTTTTGGAGCACTATTTTAGGATCCTGCGAGCCACCCGAAGCTAATATTTCCTCAATCATCGGTACAAAGCTGGGACCCTCGGCCTTATACTTGGCATATAGCGCCATACTGAGTAGCTCACCAAAGTTATAGCTATAACAATAAAATGGGGTATGAACTATGTGCGGAATATATGCCCACTCATACCTAAAAACATCATCAATTTCTACGCTATCACCAAATTGCTCCTTGAGGTTATCCAGCCACATTTGGCTTAGCTCGCTTTGCTCTAATCCTTTTTGGATAGCTTGGTGAGCTGCTATCTCGAATTTAACTATGTAATTCTGGCGGCAAATTGTAGCGTAGCTATCAGCGAGCTTATCACTTAGTAATTGTTTTTTGGTTGTGCTATCGGAAGTCTGAGAGAGTATCTTCTCGAATAATATCATCTCTGCAAATGTCGAGGCTGTCTCGGCTAATGGTAGAGTGGCATGCTGGACAGAAATACTATGGCTACTAGCATAAATACTATGAGCACCATGTCCAAGCTCGTGGGCGAGGGTACTTATATCGCGCATTTTACCAGCATAATTTAGTAATACATAGGGCGTGACAGATGGTGCTACTGTCATACAGAAAGCGCCACCGCGCTTGGAGGCGCCAGGGTGCGAATCAATATGATTTTGCTGAATTATTTGCTTGGCGTTGTTCGCAAAATTGACACTAAAGCCCATAAAGGCACTATCTACTAGCTCTAAGGCCTGCTCATAGGTATATGTTTGGGTTGTTTCGCTAATAAGTGGTGCATACAAATCAAATCTTGAAAGCTTACTAACCCCTAGCTCACTGGCCTTGAACCTAAAATAGTCCTGAAACACCCCCACATTATCACTACAAACGCTGATGAGGGTAGTTATAACATTATCACCAATGTGGTTTGCTACATTGCGCATCGCTATTGGGCTTATAAAGCCCCGTAATTTTGCCTCATAGCCCCAGTCCTTAACCACTGCCTGATAGGCCACAAAGAACTTATCAATATTCTTGCCGTATTGTTCAAATCTAGCCCTAAAGGCCGCCTCTCGCTCGGCTGGGTTAGCAGAATAAGCATAGCTACTTATCTCGGCATTGTTAGTTATTTTTTTAGCCTTGCCACCTTTGGGTTTAAAATTAAACTCAAACTCCGTCTCTATCATATCCCTTAAATCAGTTATAACACTAACACCATTAGCATCTTTAGCGGTCAAGATATTCTCGGAGTTTTCATCTAGGCTATAGCGCGCCATCATCCTGGAATAGCTATAGATATATTCTAGGTCTTTATTAGCTGCGAAAAGACGCTTGGCGTTTTTATCATCTAGGGTATCCTTGCCTTTTACCTTACGGCCCTTAAGCCATTGGCTTATCGGCTGGACTTGCTCACTAAAATAAACTGATAAGTCTTTTGCTTGGTTTTTGAGTTTAATTGCCAGGCCATCATTTTGGTCGGTGGATTCCATTAGCGAGGGCCTAGATCCTACCCTATGAACATGCTCTACGCACCTTTCGTGATGGACGCTAAAGGCCATAAAATCTTGGGCTGACATTTGTGGATTCATCTTGCTAAAGTAACTGCTAAATTCAGCTATCTCGGCCCTAGCCGTAGCATAGGCACTATCAAAGTCAGTAAGCTTATAAATATCGTCTAAGTTCCAGGTAGCTGTTCGCATAGCTCTATCTTACGCAAAATTACGTAATTATCCTACTAATAAATAAACTGGGCATACTTTAAAATCGCCATTCCCAGGGTAAATCTGGCCGAGTCAGTACCTTCATCGTATTCTACTCTTAGCCCATCAATTATTTTATTTATTTCTCTATCATCGTAGGTTTTGTAAACTCACTGCTGCGTTGTGATTGTTGTTGGCTTAATCTGCTGCTTCATTGGCAGATGCTCCTAATCCATCTTGTATTATAATCCCATCTATAGAGTCTAATAATTTTTGCCTCGCGGTCACTCTTTTTGGATCGTTGGGGTTTCCTATTGCCGTTATTACATTAAGGGCAGCTTGGGCTTCTCGTACATATTTTTCTCTTCTTTGGGTCTCTATTAGGTCGACTTGTAGCCTTTCTGCTTTTTTAAGTCTGTCTAGGTAATCTCGATCAGGATTAGCCATAGCATCTGCTCCGCTTTTGTCATGTTCTTCTCTAGTATCTGGGTCTGAAGGTAGTTCTGGTGTCATTTTAACTCCTTTAAATTGTATATAATTATACTACTATAATGCACTAGGCTGATTATGATGTCAAATATATTTTGTTAGCCGGTGATTCGTATATGAGGGTATTTAGCGCGGATGACATCTCTATCAGCGCTGGTGAGGCGGCCGAAGTTGAGGCCACCATTGATGGTGGTGGGGAGGGTTAGGCCTTCAGTGCTGGTGAGTCTATTACGGTCGCTGGCGTCGATCGCAAAGACTCCATCCCCCATCGACTCCAGGAAAACCCGGAGCTTATTGCGCTCAACAACGATGAGGGCCGTCTAGCCTAGGAATGCTATACTGGAAGTTAATGGAGATCAATATGAAAGCAGTATACACGTCAAATATCGAGGATGTCACAAAAGATAATACTAATTTTCGCATGGTACTCTTCACCGGTGAATACAGCCAGCTGACTGTCATGAGCATCCCGGTCGGTAGTGAGATTGGTCTCGAGGTCCACCCGGCCATCGACCAATTTATCCGCCTCGAGCAAGGCCAGGCCAAGCTCGTTACCGGACCGACCAAGGACAATCTGGACTCGGAGGTCGAGATCAAGAGTGACTGGGCGGCCATCATCCCGGCTGGCACCTGGCACAATGTGATCAATACTGGCAACCAGGAGCTCAAGCTCTACTCAGTCTACTCGCCAGCCGATCACCCAGATGGCGCAGTCCATACGACCAAGGCTGACGCCGATGCGGCCGAGGCCGCCGAGCACGCGACCTAGACCACATCTGACGTTCTAATAAAAAGCTCTCCGAAATAATCTCGGAGAGCTTATACTATCGTTTTCGTGTTCTACGTATCGCCGCTGTGAGAGCTTGAAGTGGACCTGGCTCAGGATGGTAAATCGTTGGCTCGAGAGTTCGAGAAAAACTTACCTCAGCGATCCAGTGCATAATCTTATGTAGATTATCTAGACTCTCAACGCGTTCTAGCCTCCCAGTCTGGACGAAGGCCTTGTTTCCGTGAATTTGAGCAGCAACCGGCAACACATATTTACCCACAAGCAGACTTGCTGTCCCGCCATAGATAGGCTGTATATGCCGCACCACGCTTAACCTATCAGTGAAATCACGTGGCATATGCTGCAAGATTCGTGCAATGCCAGCTACTGTAATACGCTTATCAACAGAGCCCGGACCTGCAATACCTAAAACACCACCATTGATTCGCAGAAGTTGCTCGAGCTCGTGGCGCATGAGACGATTCGTGGCTTTCACGAGAACTGGATCAATGTCAGCCTCCCTTGTCGAGTCAGATTGAGGGAAACTAAAGTGCACCCAGCCAATTTGTTGTAGCAAGCTGCAGGTGGTATAGCCAAGAGCATTCACACTCCTTATAATCCCCGAGGCGATGATATGGAAGTGCTGTACAAGCTCTTGATAAATATGCTCGCAAACCTTATCCCACTCCGCGGTGCCAGCCATACTCTCGCCAATCGTGAGATTAGCGTGGTGTTCACATAGTACAATCAGAATCTCTGGCATGATGCGACCAATATCGGTAATATCTTCATGTGCCATTAAGATCGTTATGGCCTCGCCGTCCCGAACCCGATTGTAGAGCTCACTGATCTGATCAGGTCGAGCCCAGAGAGCCCTAGCTATCAATCGCTCGCGGTTCGGAGTCGCAACTGTAGCTAATGCCCGAACCTCACTCAGAGACGATGGCTGTGGCTCATACGACACGCGTGAGAGGTCATGCAACCCAAGCAATGGATCATAGGGCAAGAGTGTGAACAGTTTAGGCTGGCTTTGTATGTGTGGTGCCGCCATCTTCTCGAATTGCTCAAAAACCGGTCGTGGATCGAAACTTCTGATTAGCTCCCGAAGCTCCGAGGGCGAAAGATTTTCCCAATCAATATCACTGACTTCCATACAGAACTACTCCTTTTTGAAGGTACACTTAAGACTACACTATTATGTCAGATATAATTATATAATCAACAGCTATTTAAGCGCTGGCCAAATCTAATTAGACGCTATTACGGCGGTTTTGCAGCAATACCTCGGCATTTTCGACACCATATTACTTATATATATTCCTTCACAAAGCAAAAGTACACAGCTGGACGTGTGTCCCGCCAGCGAAGAGCGAGGTCTGGGGGAATGAAATTGCCCTACCGAGTCCGCACTAGTTTTCAAGATTTTCGTTGCCTGCGCACAGGTTAGGGTGGGGTAATGCTAACATCATACGATTTCACAAAAAGTAAAACTTGGCGGAACAAGCGGGTTTGGAACTTCGACCCTAACCGCAAGTAGCTTTTTGGACAACACCTTTGTTGATCTCAAAGTTTAGCCGCCCCGGACGGTAATCATCAGTAATCGCCAGACCTTCACCATCTCTTTCCACTACCCGATATGGTCGATTTTCTCTTTTTGCTTTGTCGGCAACCTGCGGCTCAGAAAGTCCTACATAATGAGACGAGGCTTCCTCACATGAACTGAGCTCATCATCCCAAGTCTTGTTAAAACTGAGCTCATTATTATTTCTGCTGAACCAGATTCCGAGTCTTAGAATAACAAGCACCACTAAAATAATCACTAGAACAATGAGGAGCAGATGGTCTTTTTTTATCTTCATGTCCTATAGCTTAACAAAAAAAATAAAAATCATCAATGACAGAACACAGGGGTCTGGGACCCTACCTGTGTCTCACATTTCAGCAGTTTAAGGTAAGAATGAGACACTAGCAGCCTATTCGTGCCGTGATGCCTATAGGTTTACCGCTCCGGGTTCGCTGGCACCCACGCTTATGCTAAAGATCATCATCACCGGCTGACCGCTCTCCGAATCAAGTAAAGGCTTGTCTTTGGCCGCGTCAAAGGCCCCATCCCCGTTATCGTCGTAAAGCATGGCGTAGAGTGTCTCGCCGTCCGCAGTTGCGCGAGAAAGCATAATTGGCGTGAGATTTTTTGTCTCCCCCGCCGGAAGCACACCACTTGCGCCCAAAATCTTTCCGGGCTGGCCGGCATTATTTTCGTGGATCGCCACAAAACCGGGCTTCGCAAACCGCACCACCGCGACTAACACGGTGCGCGATGGGACCTGTTCGACGACATAAATAGCATTATTATCTACAATCAGACCTGTCGAGTCACCGATAGGGCTGGGTTTCAAGCTGCCGCCACCAAAGAAAAACGCCGCTCCAATCATAGCCACTACGATACCCGCCAAAACGAGAAATACTTTAGTTTTCATAAACTTAGGTCGCACTTCGTAACCTTGCCAAAACTGTTATTCAACCCAGATCACAAAGGTAAACAGCTTCTCGCCGTTCCCGATGTCCCGCCCGTAGCGTGAAGTCCTGCCGCGTGAATCCTTTTGGGTAGACATACCCCGCTCGCCGATATCGGCTCCATTGGCGTATTGACCACGGCCCGGCAACGCTAGCTGGCCAACTGTCGTTATGCTATCCAGGTGGCCGTAGATGGTCACAAGTTGTTCATAATCGTGCGCGTTCGGACGTTCGTTCGACGGTGGGCCGCTCGGATTATTGGTATAGTCCATGCACGTACCAAGATTGGAGTTGCTGAAATTCACGTCTTGATGGTCAAGCCCAAGGGTGTGGCCGATTTCCTGGCACATTATAAAGTTTTTCCATACGGGAGTATTGTACTTGGCGGTGCTGAGATATGAATCATTCAGCTTCACCGTACCTTGCGTAATATGGCTACCACTCACCCAGATACTTGCGATGCCAAGCCAGCCATTGTTACCGTACTTGCTGTTACAAACCTCTACTCGTCCAGAGACTGCTCTACAGTTATTTGGGTTAGTTTTCCCAGGAACAATGAGTGTGTCGAGTACGCTTGAAACACTCCAGTCCCTAGAAGCTGTTGTGAGATAGGAATCCCAGGCTGTTCCAACGTTGTCACCGAGCTTCACGGTGACCGGATTTGCCGTACGCGCCCAGTGGTAGTTGCCCCATGAGTGGCTTGAATATGCTACGCCCCCGATCGAAATGATCGCCACAAATGCTATGACAACACCTATCGCAATGATCGCCGCAAGTGCTACGATGGCACCTACTGTCCTAATGTGAAACTTTGAAAACATAGTTTTGTTCATTATTTTTGTTATCATATCATATTCTCAATTAAAATATCAAGCGCTTTGGCAATTTTCGCTTTTTTTTCCAACTGGCGGTGTGCGCTGAACAAAATTCGAACCAGTTTCTCCCAAAAATTTGGGCTGGCTCGAAGCAGTGATGGCGGTACAACATGGGAGAGAATAGATAAGGGTTTCGATGTAGACACACCGCTTTTCATCTCGTTCTTTCGGCAAAACCCAGAAATTGTGTATTTAATGACTGAGCAAAATAATCTTTATAAAAGCACTAGCGGTGGCGACAGAAGGAAATTAAAACAAGTTATACATACAGTGGTTTGGCGAGAAGTCGGGCATCACTTTGGCCTTAAGGAGGCGGAGCTCCGCAAACTTGAGTTAAAAAAAAGAAATGCTAAAATAAATTATGGACATACGAAAATTCAAGTTTGTGGCGATACTGGGAATAATAGCCATTACCGGAGCATCCTTGTATTTTTTCAGCGAGCAGATTTTTCGCCAATTCTATAAACCTACTCCAACTTCGCTCCTGGAAGGAATAAAAGCTGGGAAAGGCATTGAAATTATTGCCGAAAATCTTCAAATTCCCTGGGAAATTGCTTTTTTGCCGGATGGTGATTTGTTGGTAACAGAACGTCCCGGAACGCTCAAACGAATTGGCAAAGAGGGGCAAATTTATACCATTGATGATGTTGAGCATATCGGCGAGGGCGGACTTTTAGGAATGGCGCTTCATCCGCGATTTTCAGAAAATCAATGGATTTATCTTTATTTCACCACAAAAAGCGAAAGCGGTTTAATAAATAGAGTTGAACGTTATCGTTTCGCAGGAGATCGTCTTACCGAAAAGACAATTATTATTGACAACATACCCGGCGCGGCAAATCACGATGGCGGACGAATCGCCTTCGGTCCTGATAATTATCTTTATATCACTACTGGAGATGCTGGAAATCCAAATCTCGCTCAAAATATTAATTCTCTTGCCGGAAAAATTCTCCGTCTCAAGGATGATGGATCAGTTCCATCTGATAATCCATTTGGCAACGCAGTATATTCTTACGGACACCGAAACTCACAGGGACTTGCTTGGGACGACAAAGGACAACTCTGGGCAACAGAACACGGACGATCTGGCATTCAGTCTGGTCTTGATGAGCTCAATTTGATAAAGAAAGGCAGCAACTACGGCTGGCCGATAATAGAGGGGGATGAGCGTAAGGAAGGTATGGAAACTCCGGTTATCAATTCAGGGCCGAATGAGACCTGGGCGCCAGCCGGCATGGCGTATTTCAAGGGACGCATATTTTTTACGGGACTTCGCGGAGAATCACTTTATGAGATTGCGATCTCTCAAGATGGAAAAGTTGAATCAATAAAAGCGCATCTTCGTGGAGCGTTCGGACGCCTTCGTGCCATTCAAATCGGCCCTAATGGTTATTTCTATCTCAGCACTTCAAACACTGACGGCCGAGGCGACCCGCGTTCAAGAGATGACAAAATCATTCGCCTCAACCCAGAAATTTTTTTACCCCGTTAGGGGTCTGGGGAGGAATGCGGGCGAGATTTTTGAACCTTTCCTTTTTCGCAGGGCATCTGGCAATAGTACTCTGGCGGTTCCAATGCCGGCGTTTACGGCCTCGCTATAGGCGCTTGCCGCAGCCGAAAAGCCGTGCAAATTGCCGCCAATCATTAGTAATTTACCGACGTGTTGACGGTTTTCAGGTTGGCTCCACTGTAGGTCTGGGAAAAGTTGGCTCCCCAAAACCTGTTTATACCAATTGGTAGGTTCCATCGTTATCCTTCAATTCGTAAATAACATTTTTTCGTTCAACCACAATATTCCAGTGGCGGTTTTTAGCTTCAGCTAAAAGCTGCGAGTCGGGGTTAAAGGCAATCGGATTTTCTACCATCGCAAGCATTGGAATATCACTAGCACTATCCCCTATCGCGTAACTATCGTGTGTTGATAGATTGTGCTTGGCTATAAGTTCTTCTAAAACCTTGCTTTTTTGCCGGCTGGCTACAATTTTTTTGCCGGTAAATGAACCGTTTTTACGCTCGTAGTGAGTGCCAACAAAATCATCAATACCATATAGTTTAGCCAGTTGTTCAACAATTTCATGATGAGACCCAGAGATGGCTAAAATCATGTAACCTTTAGACTTAAGTTCAGAAATAAGGTCGCGGGTGTAGGTGTATACTTGCTCGCTATATTCCTGGGCAATGTCTTGCACGGTTTCATCAAATACATCAGTATTAAGCTGCTTTAGCGCTAATTCGTAAACGCGTATTAACTCTAGCTCATATTCTTTAAACGCCTCGGGGTGTTCGCGTTTTTTCCAGCTCATGCGGGCACTGTGCAAGCTGGCTTGAGCGTGGGGGCCTAATAACTCTTTTTTGGCTAGGCGGTCTACGACAGCATGATACAACTGCCAGCGGATTAGTGTTCCATCGATATCAAACACTGCAAACGGTCGATGAACTGAATTCAAGAGATAGCTCCTTTTTAGCTCGAAGTTTCTTTAAGTTTTCTGCAATTTTACTATTTAGCATGTCTTTTGTGACTGTATAACATTATAGGATATATAATATAAAGGTTTCTTGCTTGATACTATAATAATTAATTTAAACAATTTTGTAAATAAATGTAAAAATGGCGGAACACACGGGTCTGGAACTTATATGTGGGTTTTCTTTAACCGCAAGTAGCTTTTTGAATAACGCCTTTGTTGATATGAAAATTTAGCATCCCCGGAGTGTAAGAGTCAAAATATGCCATTACTTCACCATCTCTTTCGACTACCCGATATGGTCGATTTTCTCTTTTTGCTTTGTCGGCAGCCTGCGCTTCAGAAAGCCCTACATAATGAGATGAAGCTTCCTCGCATAAACTGTTCTGATCATCCATAGTCATGTTAATACTAGGCTGACTATTATTTAAGAAAACCCAGATTCCAAGTCCTAGAATAACAAGCACTCCTATAGCAATGAGGAGCAGATGGTCTTTTTTTATCTTCATGTCCTATAGCTTAACAAAAAAAATAAAAATCATCAATGGTGGAACACACAGGTCTGGAACTCAGACCTTGTCTCATATTTTAGCAGTTTTAAGGCTAAAATGAGTCTAATGTAATACCCGTAGCCCGTTCGACCGTTGATGCTCTTTCAGGTTGTTGAAAGCGTACTTAAAATAGTGTATTATAGTTAAGAATAGGGGGAATTATGGAAGACAATAAACCATCAAACAAACTGATGTTTAAGCTGGACTTACGGATTGCTTGCATTTTGCTTTTACTGATAATCGTCAGTATGCTGGTAATTTGGCGACCTTGGCAAGATACTACCCCAAACGATTCGCGGAAAATTACTATTACTGGGCAAGCCACAATTAAGGCAGAGCCTGATCAGTATCAATTCAACCCTTATTATGAAAAAGATACTATAGCTGAAGTAAGTGCATTAAACGATCAGATTATTAAAAAACTCAAGGAACTAGGCGTCACAGACAGCCAAATAAAAAACAATGCCAGCAAATATGGTTCACCAGAAATTTACTATTCGGCTCCAGTAGAGGGAGGAGAAAAAATAACTCTTAGTTTAACTATCACTTTGCCCAACAAAGACCTGACTCAAAAAGTTCAGGATTATCTGTTGACCACTAACCCCAAAGGCAGTATTACGCCGTACCCAAGTTTCAGTACGAGTAAGCAAAAAGAGCTAACTGACAAAGCTCGTGACTTGGCGATTGCAGATGCTAAAATACGGGCAGATAAAACTGCCAGTGGTCTCGATACCAAAATTGGTAAAGTACTCGAAATCGGCGAAGGACAACAAGACGGCGGAATTTATCCACTTACAGATAAAACTACCTCGGTGGCCCCGGCTTCTGGTGACGGTGAAGGCATAGACAGCTCAATTTCAATTCAACCTGGCGAGGACGAATTTAGTTATAGCGTGACAGTTGTTTTTGCGCTTAAGTAATTTGCCCTTTTCTTGCCTCTCGCAGGCTTTAGGCGGACTGCGCGCGTCCTCGCTCCACCGAACCCTAGAGTTCTAATCTTTCTCATCCAGGAGAGAGGTGCTCGTATCTTTCAGATACGAGCACCTCTCTCCTGGCGGAACACACGGGTCTGGAACTCAGACCTTGTCGCATTTTCTAAGGGCTACCTAGGTGAGTAGTTACGTTTAAATCCATGAGTTGTTTTGTTATAATGGTAACTATATGAGCATACGCCACACCATCACATTACAAACTCAAAGCTCTTCTTCAAATTGCGTACAAACTTCCACTTCGCAGTTTCTTAGCTTCTACGACCTAGACGTAAGCCCAGACATTATCGAAAAAGATGTGCCCGTGAGGGTAAACGCAGAAGGTAAGCCAATGGGAACGCTTTTTGCGGATATTGGCACTTGGCTCAGAAAGACCAAAAATCTTGACGTAACAATGCATGTATTTGACACGCAAATTATCGATCGGAGTTGGTCCAAGCTATCTCAGCAGGAGTTACTTGGCGAAGTGGTAAAAATGAAAGAAGACGGTGTAAGTACAGCACGCACACCCTATGCCCCACTCCTCATTGATGCCTATGCTTCTTTTATGCAAGCCGGCGGCGTGGTTAGTATCGCAAAATGCACCAATGAATTACTACAGAAGCTACTAGCCAAAGGACCTGTACTTGCCATCATCAGTTTTAATTACATGTATGACTATCCTCGAGCTAAGTACGACACGACAAACAAAGAATATAAAGCTGACTCTATTGACGGAAAAGCAATCGAACATGCCATTGTGTTAACTGGCTATTCTGATGGGAACTATTACTATAATGATCCGGACAGCGAAATGGGTGGGCAGCATACCGTAAAAGACGATGTTTTGATTGGTGCTATTTGCACAGCCCAACTAAATTCTGATAATTATTTGCTGACGATCGAAAAATAGCCGCAATCGCCCTCATACACGGGAATGCAAAAGTATGACAGTTTTGTAAGCTTTGGGGATAAATTTTTACCCCTTATAGACATTAGGTGGACGAGTCTCTTTAGAACTATATCTTTGGCGGAGAGGGAGGGATTCGAACCCTCGATACGGTTGCCCGCATACACACTTTCCAAGCGTGCTCCTTCAACCACTCGGACACCTCTCCGTACCTGGCATATTATACCAGACTAGTTGGCTAATTTGCCCTTGAGCTTTTCTACCAATTCCACAGGTGTCGGGTCAACCCCATTTAGCACTCCAACATATGCCGATACATAATCCCCCAAAAGTATCGTAGAGAGTAATTGCTGTATATGCGTATCCCCCTGGGCTTGGACAATTATTGGCTTAAAGCCATGGTCTTTTAGTAGCTCTTTGGTAATATCCATCCGTTTTTGCATCTGCTTATTCTCTAGGCTAGATTCAAGCTGGATAGATACTAAGTGCTTGTCTTTAGGGAACAGCCACCCCTGGAACTCATTATGGCTTAACTCTGGATAGGTGTTATAAAAGGCCAGTTGCTTGCCGTTCTCATTAAGATCTATTTTCCACTTATAGGCTGCCGATCCGAGCACTGAGCCACTATATATAATTGCTGTTTTGCCAGCTAGCTTCTCGGCAATTTCCATTGCGATATTATGGGTAGTATTGTCTGGACTCATAGCAAACTTAACGGTGTCTAGGTAGTCGGCGGTATTAATTAGCTGGCCACGCAAATCGGTAGTGGCTACAAGGCGCATATCATCAAACAAACAGGCTAATGCCTTGAGGGCAGAAAATACGGCAAAGCGGGGCTGGAAGCCATCTGGCAGTTCTAATAGGCTATGGCTCTTATGTTTGGCTATTTCCATTAGCTTACCGCCTGCTGTCATAATAACTATCTGGGCACTCTGGCCTAGTGCATATTCATAGCACTTGAGAGTTTCCTCGGTATTTCCTGAATAGCTAGATAGTATTACGAGGCTACTTGGGCCAATATAATCTGGCAAGCGATACCCTCTAATAATTTCAAATGGCACCACTAGCTTGTCATATAGCCAGTTCTTGATAATATTAGAGGCCAGCGCTGAGCCACCCATGCCTGCTAGGACTATATTGGTAATCCCGATACTATCACTGGCGGTAATATCATTGGTCATACTATCGGCGTAATTATGACGTAACTGTTCTGGTTGAGAACCAATTACCTCAAAAGTCTTACTCTTATCTAATTTGTTAATTTTAGTAATATCTATCATATTTTTTTAAACCCTGTTAGCTATATTGTACCACCATATCATTGTAGTGTTTTTAACAGATGATAATTAGCTTTAAAGTAAGTCCGGTATATAAAAGTCCAATATAAAGTATTAGGGCCCGGACAAAAGTCCGGGCCCCGGCTTGATTATACAGCAGCCAGCTGTGTCTAGGGGCGCCATTGCGCACTAATGGGGGTAAGTGCAAGCGCCCTAGAGAATTACCTCTTTTTGGTGGCGAGGGTTGGGTGGCCGGTAACTACCGGTTCACCTTCCTCTTTCCCCACCCGGGGGTAGCCACTTGTGACTTTTGTGACTCCTGGGCTTCTTGCGCTTTTTTGGCTTGGAAGCAAAGGCTCCCTCCCCAAAAAAGCGCTGCGCCAGGGCATCCAGCCGGCTTGCCAGGATGTTCAGGCTTTTCGGCGCGTGCCGAAGGCCTTTGCCATCCTTGCACCCCTTGAGGCAGACACGCTGCCACCCAAGGAGTTTCGGGCCGCAAGACGCGATGAACGCCTCCTCCTTGACCAGCTCCCCAATCTTATCGATCAGGATGCTGGCCTCCTGTACTCTGGCCTCAAACTCAAGGTAAACCTTGAGTCCCTCCTCCTTGGCGGTGTCCAACTCCGCCAACGTCTCCGCCTCGCGGATGGCAGATGTCAGCTTCTTAAGCTGCTCCACCCTCCCACAAGGGGCTAGAAGGGGGAAGCCTGCCAGCCATAAGTTCTGGGCGAAAATCGCCCGAGCAAGGATTGCTAACCCTCGCTCTTGCAGCGCTGGGCTGGTTGCCTGAAGGAGGTTTTTTACAACCTCCTGGGCGGGAGCCTTCAGGGCTTGAGAGCCAAAGGTCTCAAGCCAGTCCAGCGCGGTGACGGTGGTAGTGGGCGGGGGTTGGTACCCGTCTGGCAACTGCCAGACGAGTTCAGGTACGATGGTGGTAAGATTTCCCATAATAGCCTCCTTAAGGCTTATTACTACATGGCAATATGCCAAGTAGTTCCGGTAACCACACCATAATAAAGTTGGTCTTCGGACAGCCACTGCCCTACTATCTAGAGTGTCGGCTGTCCGAAGACCTTTTAAGTAAGATTTGTCAAAAAGTTCAATAAAGCGTATTGGCTTTATATAAAAAAGATTCTATCATAATTATCATAGCTTGTCAATACTTATTATATTAGCTATTATAAACCCCCCAGGTACAAACTACATCATTGAGCCCATACCACCCATATCTGGCATAGCAGGTGCTGAAGACGCATCTTTCTCTGGTAAATCAACAACCGCCGCCTCTGTAGTCAGGAGCATTGAAGCTGCACTAGTGGAGTTCATAAGCGCGCTCTTGGTTACTTTTACAGGGTCAATGATACCACGAGCCAGCATATCGGCTTTTTCGCCCTTAGCAAAGTCCCAGCCTGTCTTATTGTCGTTAGCTTCAATGATAGTCTCAAGGATTACAGCGATATCTGTAATACCAGCATTAGCAGCAATTTGCCTAATTGGTGCCTCAAGAGCCTTACGAACTATGGCCACACCTATCATTTCCTCGTCATCAAGAACTATCTTATCAAGAGCCTTACGGGCCTTAATAAGCGCTGCACCACCACCAGGCACAATTCCCTCAGCCACGGCGGCCTTAGTAGAGTTAATAGCGTCTTCGATACGAGCTTTCTTTTCTTTTAGCTCCACCTCTGTTGCGGCCCCCACCTTAATAACAGCTACGCCACTCTCTAGCTTAGCCAAACGCTCCTGAAGCTTTTCGCCCTCATACTCCGAGCTAACAGCATTGATTTGGGTGCGTATCTGCTTGATTCGCTTCTTTAGGGCTGATTCATCGCCTCGCCCCTCTACAATTGTGGTGTTATCCTTATCTACAATGATTTTACGGGCCCCACCTAGCATCTCAATACTGGCGTCTTCCAGCTTCAGCCCAATCTCTTCAGTAATTACCTGCCCACCTGTAAGAATTGCAATATCCTCCAGCATTTCTTTGCGTCTTTCTCCAAAAGCTGGTGCCTTAATGGCTAGAGCATTGAATGTGCCGCGCAATTTATTTAGTACTAGAGTGGTAAGGGCTTCACCCTCCACCTCTTCGGCTATAATTACTAGGTCTTTTTTGCCCTCAGCTGCGAGCTTTTCAAGTAATGGCAACAACTCACTAATGGTAGTTATTTTCTTATCTGTAATTAGGATTGGCGCATTCTCTACCACGGCTTCCATACGGGTAGCATCAGTAACCATATAGGGGCTAACGTAGCCCTTATCAAATTGCATACCTTCAACTACTTCTTTATCTAGCCCCAAGGTCTGCCCTTCCTCAACAGTTACAATTCCGTCCTCACCAATAATACTCATAACTTCAGCAATTAGCTTACCTACTTCTGGGTCATCGGCAGATATGCTAGCTACATTAGCTATCTCTGTGCCAGCCTTAACGGGCTTGGCTATCTTATCTAGCTCGATAGATACTGCTGCTGCGGCCTTCTCAATACCACGGCGAATAGCGATAGGATTAGCTCCTGCGGCAACGTTCTTAATCCCTTCATCAACAATAGCTTGGGTTAGTACGGTGGCGGTAGTAGTACCATCACCAGCTTGCTCATTGGTTTTGTTAGCCACTTCCTTAACTATCTGCGCACCCATATTCTCGTATGGGTCTTCTAGCTCTATCTCCTTGGCAATTGTTACGCCATCATTGGTGATAGTTGGGCTACCATACTTCTTATCTAGCACTACATTACGGCCTTTTGGCCCTAGCGTAACCTTGACCGTATCGGCTAGCTTATCTACGCCAGCTTTTAATTTTTTACGAGCCTCTTCACTTGATAAAATACCTTTTGCCATTGTACTCCTTATTTTACTACCGCGAGGATATCTTCCTCTTTGGCTATCATATAATCGTTATTATCTAGCTTCACATCATCCGGGCCATAGCTCTTATATACCACTATATCGCCCACTTTTACTTCCTTAACTTTACTACCAATGCCTAGCACTTTGGCCATCTTGGGCTTTTCCTGAGCACTATCTGGTAGTATAAACCCGCTCTTAGTCTGCTCACTAAGCTCTATTTGCTCTAATACAATACGATCTGCTAACGGATGAATTTTCATATACCTGCCTTATTGGTTAATCTTATTTGTAGCTGTTACTATTAAGCATTAGCACTCTATTGTATGGAGTGCTAATTAGTACTAATATATATCTGTAAGAGTAACCTTGTCAAGTGTTCTTTAGAGTTGGCGAGCTAGGACTTTAACACTATATCCTTCCACTTATTAGCTATTACATCTGACGTGCCCTTATGGTGAAGATTAATAATATCAGGCCTAACCCGTATAAATGCATCTGGATGGTAGCTCTTGGGCTGGCTAGCGGTATGCCGTAAGTGGCGGCGATAGCCAATATCATCAAGCTTATCTATAATTTTTAGCCCTGAAGTATAAATACGCACAGAGGATTTATCCCAGATATAATTTGGCAATTTAGACTGAATATATGGGTCGTTTTTGAGAATCCCATACCAGACCCCCGGCCCATATACTGGCCTGGCAGTAATAAGCCAATACGCCAAATGGGGATTATTGACCTTCATCATATCTTTTTCCATTTTAGCCCCCTTAGTGGTCATAAACATCCCCAGGCTAAATCTGCCAGCTGACTCAAACTGATCCTCGAGCTGCCTAAGAGATTTCAGTACGAACATCAGTAGGCCCTTAACTACAAATACTCGATTAGGGGAGGTGATTATCAAAAGGTCTATATCGCTTTGGGGGTGGACATTGCCATATGCCGCACTATTTACTACCACTACAGATCTAATAAATGGCACCAGCCCCATGGCTCTCCCCCACCGCTTGGCTTTTTTGAGTAGTTTTGCCTGCATTATATCGGTCTTGGCTTGGCCGGGGTAGCTGTGGTTAATAAGCCCATAATAGTTTTTGTGCTGCTTTACACGGCCATTTTTTATGAGCTTACTAAGCTGGGCTTTGACCATAAGCTGACCCGATCTTATCTGCAAATAAGCATACAGAGTATTAAAATCTAGCATCAAATCCATAACAGCAAAATAAGCTAGCAAGCTAACTATTTCTTCTCTTACTTGTTTTTCCTTGCGTTTGGCATCAACAATACTCATAGCTTGATTATATACTGGACTTACTTAAATAATAAAGGAGCCTGGGAATAATAATCCTACCAAGACTGCTAGCCAATAGGATTTGTGATAATTGCTGTAAGTTTCTTTAATTCTACGTTTAGTGTTTGCTGATTATCAGCTTCAACATTAAGTCTTAGTAGAGGCTCAGTATTACTAGCCCGGACATTAAACCACCATCCTGGGTAATTAATAGTTAGTCCGTCTAGGCTATCTGGCTGGCCATCAGAATACACCTCTGCTATGGCATTGATAGTCCTTTGGATGTCAGTTACGCCAAAATTAATCTCGCCTGAGTCAAAATACTTATTGACATATGGCTTACAAATATCTGATAGCTTCTGGCCTGACTTACTCATAATATCTAGCACACATAATGCAGCTATCAGCCCACTATCAGCATTATAATTGTCCTTAAAGTAAAAATGCCCCGAGTGCTCACAGGCAAAGACAGCATTATGCTGGCGCATCTCGGCCTTAATAAAGCTATGGCCGACCTTAGTGCGGAGGACTTGCCCACCCCAGCTCTGAGCTGTTTCGGCAACTATCCGCGAGGTAATAGCATCGTAGAGTACCGTTGCCCCAGGAGACTCCTGCAAGAACCGAGTGGCTAGTATCGCCCCTATCGTGCTACCACTAACTACCTCGCCCTTGTCATCTACCAAGAATACCCTATCACCATCGCCATCAAAGGCAATGCCACAATCTAGCTTTTGGGATTTTACTAATTCAATTAAATCTTTAAGGTTCTCAAAGTTCATGGGGTTAGCTGGGTGGTTTGGGAAGCTACCATCAAGCTCTAAATATAGTCCGTGAATAACCAAGCTGGTGTTAGCCTCAAGCTCTGGCACGATAATCCCAGCCATACCATTACCAGCGTCAATCCCTACATTAAGGGAAGTTAGATGTGGCGCAAAGCCAAGGGCATGCTTAACCCAAGGACCCAGAATATCCTTAGTGCTTACCGCACCCTGCTGGGTCGAGGGTTTATAATTATCAGCTGTAATGGCTTGGGCTATCATGCCTAGCCCACTATCCTGACCTATTGGCCTCACTCCCTTGGCGGTGAGCTTAATGCCATTATACCCTCCTGGATTATGGCTGGCTGTAATCATTACTCCCCCAGCATAGCCATAATGACCAACCGCAAAATAAATCATATCCGAGGTTATCTGCCCCAAATCCACCACCATCCGGCCCTGCTGAATTAGCCCGGCAATCAGAGCGCTCGCCAGCTCATTAGAGTCTGGACGCATATCACGACCTACCACCACCTCGCCTGCTGGTAGGAAATCGGCCAAAGCCCTGCCAACTGCGTTAGCTAGCTCACCAGTAAGCTCGGTGGGGACTTTGCCTCGTATGTCGTAGGCCTTAAATACGCTTTGAGTAAATTTCATAGCTTTATTGTACATAGGTTATTAATAAAATAGATTGTTTTTCAATAACAATTCGCGCTTTGATAGGAGTTTTTCGCCAATCCTGAGCCAATGACGGTACCTGGTGGCTGATAGTGGCCAGTCATAAACCCCCACATACTCCGTTAGCTCGGTGTTAAAACCACTCTTAAATTGTACTAGGCCCGATAGTGAATGAGCTTTATCGCTATGTGCGTCAAGTGGTGGCATACCATACAAATCATACTCCACCACAGATTGAGTTTTGAGCCATCTTATAATTTCCCATTGGATTAAATATGGAGCCATAACCCCACTATGCTGCCTTGTAAAACCCCCGTCCTTATACTGCGATTTCTTGCCTAGCATAGTCACAAACACACCACCCAATGGCTGATTATCATAAAATGCCATAAATAGCTCTCCCCTACCGGCCTTAGCAAATAGCGACCAAAAAGATTTCATATACTTATAGCTACGCAAGTAGAATCCCTTACGCTTCTGGGTTTCCTGTAAAAACCCGTACATAATTTTCATATTATCCGGCGTTAGCTCTACCCGCCTAATACTTACTTTCTTACGCTCACTAAGCCGAATATTGTAGCGTGTTTTTTGCTTGAAGCTAGCCAGAATTTCATCTTCTGAGAGGCTAAGATTTAGAATAGTCGTGGATTGGTTCATCTGCAGATCAACCCGTGCTTTTGTTAGTCCGATGGCCTTGAAGTCGCTAGCCTTAGAGGTGGACTTAAGTAGTGGTGGCTCTAACTTAACTAAAAAGGCTTTTGCAAGCTCTGGCCTAATGGCCTCTAGGAGCCTGTCAAGCTGAGCTGTAGAGCTGACTGCCGGGCCTCTAGGTGCATACCAAAGCTCACCATAATATGGCAAATTACGAACCAAGAATAGTACGGCGATTATGGCATCATTATCTTGGAATATATAGTAGCGAGCCTGCCAGCCAAACTCACTTTTTAGCTGCCCATAAGGTTTGGACTGCATTAGCTCATCGGGGTAAGGATTACCAGATACCAATTTGTCCCAAGCGCCTATCTCTTCTGTCGTGGCTGGCCTTGCTGTCATTATTTTTTAAGGCCTTTAGCCAGCTTGTATAGCTGGTATTGCCCCTTTTTAAGTGGTAGGTCCCAGGTGCCAAGAGTTTCAATTATCTCGCCACCGAAGCGGTGTTTGAATTTGGTATGTCCAATCCAAGGATGATGTTCCCAGTCTAGTGGCACTACCCCGCCATAGTTAAAACAAGCGTTGCCCTGCTCCTTGGCATCTTTGATGAGCCACCACAATAGCGCTGATGCGCCTTGGTATTTGGTGTTTAGGTGGTGGTCTGTGGCTGCCAACAAGTAATACCTAATCCCCTGCCAATCAACACATATTGAGCCTGCCACATAACCCTCTTGGTGCTTGGCAAAATATATCTTACAAGCTCCACTTGGCCCTAGCGAGTCTAGCAGGGCTTGATAGTAGCTATCGGGGTGAGCAGCTATACCCTGTCTTTTGGTAGTATCTGCTTGCATCGCTAAAAACCGCGCTAGGTCGGCTGGCTGACTGCTTATCATGAACTCTAGCCCCTTTTTAGGAGCTGTATTTACTAGGTTGCGTTGGCTACCCGAAACATTACTCCAGAGCTCATCAAGACTAGGCTTAAGGTTTAGTACCATCTGGTGTGATGGCTGAAAATCAGTGGTGGCTATGAGTCTGGCCTGCCTAATAGCGCCAGGGGTTATACTGCCCACTAAATCCATTCTTATAAATGCCACACCCTTACTAGTGGCTTGCCCTATGATACAATCAAGCGCTTTCTGGAAGGCTTTATCACCAGTTACGCAGGGGCCATAAGCTATATATAAATAATTTAGCCTAGCAGAGCTTTTTCTAAGAGTGCCAAGCCAGGCCCAGCCGTCTCCACTATCCTGGATAGTGTCACGGCCCTGAGCATTCTGGAAACTTTTCCATAAGCTTGATTGGAATAAATGCCCCTTGAGCCCATATATCATCTTGTCCCAGCCTGTATCGTTGTCATTGTACATATGTCTAATTGTATCAGAACAACAGCTTATTTACAGCCAGCGTATACCCGTATGCTCAACTGTGATGTACAATTGGCTAGATGAATATTCTAGCCATTGAATCAAGCTGTGACGAAACAGCCGCTGCCGTCATTCGTGATGGCTCACTAATTCTCAGCAATGTTATTGCTTCACAATCCCAAATCCACGCCCGCTACGGTGGCGTCGTGCCAGAAGTAGCCGCCCGCTCGCATATCGAGGTTATCATAGCTGTCATCAAACAAGCCCTAGCCTCGGCTAGGGCGAGCTGGGACGATATCGATGCCATAGCTGTAACCAAGGGGCCAGGCTTAATCGGTTCATTGCTGATTGGGGTAATGACTGCCAAAGCTTTAGCTATCAGCAAGAACAAACCACTAATCGGCGTCAACCACATCTGGGCCCACGCCTTTGCTAGCTTTTTGACTGACAATAAACCAGCCTTTCCATTTATGGCGCTAACCGTATCGGGTGGCCACACCGCCATATCAATTTATGATCATGATTTATCCCGTCAAATTATCGGCGAAACGCTTGATGATGCTGCTGGTGAAGCATTTGATAAAGTCGCTAAGCTGATTGGTTTAGGCTATCCTGGTGGCCCAGCAATATCACTGGCCGCCGAAGGTGGCAATGAGAATAGCTATAGGTTCCCAATCGCCAATTTGGGCAAAACTAGCTTTGATTTTAGCTTTTCGGGGCTTAAGACTGCTGTGCTAAGGCAGGTTCAAATAATTAATGCCATAGGCGCTAGTGAGCCGAATAATCCCAAATCTTACAAGCTAGATGATAGCACCGTAGCGGATATATCTGCTTCATTTCAAAAAGCTGCGGTGGGTGCGCTCACCAAACAAACCCATAAAGCCTATTTACAATACCACCCCAAATCATTGGTGGTGGGTGGAGGGGTGGCGTGTAATAGCTATTTGCGCACTAAGCTAACAGCGCTTATGCCTGAGACGATATTTGTACCACCGCTACTATGTAGCGATAATGCCGCTATGATTGGTGCTATGGCCTTTCAAATGAGCCAGAGAGGTATATTTAGTAAGCCGAGTGAGCTCATGGCTGACTCTAGCCTAGAGACAATTTAGATATTATTGTTTAGTATTAGGAATATTCTCTATCCCTTCATCAATTCTTGCTATTTCGGCTTGTACAGCTGCTATATTCCCAGCAATGTTCCCAGCTTTTTCTTCTAAGTCTCTCAGCTCACCAGTGAGCCTATCCTTAAGTCCTGCAAGTTCAATCATAATATCTTGCATATTTTCAGTGAACCTATCCAGAATGCCGGCAAGCTCGTCATCTGGTTTTTCTGAAGATATTGGCTTTTCTGGAGTTTTTGGCTTTTCTGGCTTTTCTTGGTGTGGAGGGGTAATAAGCGCTATATCATCTGGCTCGGCTACGATTTTTGGCGGTTTGGGTAGTTCTGGCTCTTTTGGGGTATCTTCATCCGCCATTATCACTGGCACTGGTATGCCAGCA